>CAYSYD010000158.1:0-1502 GCA_964435145.1 uncultured Akkermansia sp. | reverse complement strand
CTCATGAATGCTCTATTTTACCAGTTTTTACCAGCAGATTTGAAACAGACCCGCATGGGGGGGGGGAGGAAGGCTCAATCGAACCAGCGGCGCACCCGTTCCGCAGCATCATCGCGGCGCTCCTCGCGCCTTTGAGAGCGCTTCTTTTCCCGGCGCCTGTCATCGTGGTCTTCGTGGCGGTGTTTTTTGCGTTCCGCTCGGGGCGAATGATTGCGGTGCTGCCGCCGGAGAGTTTCCGGCTCCGGGGAGGAGGACTCCATAGCGGCATCCGGAGTTTCGGAAAGCGTATACCCCACCAAAACGGCCGCCATTGCAGAAAAGAACATCGAGCTATGCATGCCCACCACCGTAGTGGGCTAGATGCCGGAACGCAAGGTTTAACACCCAACTTCCGCTAACGATTAGCCCCCCCCCTTCAGATACGGCGGAATCTGTTTTGGCGGCGAGATTCCTTTTTCTCCGTCGGCTTATCAAGGCGGGTCGGGGTCACATTCCACACCGGTCCGGTAGAGAGGTATGGCGCACACTCAATCTCTTCTAGGAGCTATTGTGAATGCCTCGCAGCAAATAAGCAGAGGAAATCTCAGCAGAATTATTCTCGAACACAACACTTCCATTCCCCACAACGGAAATGCTATTTGCACCCGCGTTATAAATGGCACCCTGCCCATTGCGGCTTGTATTACCGCTGATAAGAACACTCCCATTATGGTAAATTCATGCCCATTAAATTCCATTAACGAGGCAGCTACATTACCTTGGAATGTTACGGTATTGTTTTCGCTCAGGCTCAACGTGCTACCCTTCAGCAAACCACCGGTAGAACTGTTGATATTATCCGTAAAGGAAACAGCACCATTCCCGGTAAGGGCAACAGCTCCGCTCGAATGAATCAGCGAATCGGTGGAGCCTCGATAATAAATCGTATCCCAATCGTCATTACTAAAGATGACATCGGTATTGCCTGTGATGGAAACACTGCCCCCCTCCAGTAGACCGCTGCGCCCACCCTCTGCCGTATCGTTGTTATGAATCAGAACCTTGCCTACCTCGGTAACGGAAAGACAGGCATCAACGCATATGTCTGAGCTTGCCATGTTATTTGCAACAGTAAAGCCATCGCAATCCTTAAAATCAACAGCATCCGAGGTACTCCATATATAAGAACTTCCGCTATAATCACAAAATGAATTAGGTAACGTAATTTCACCTCCGGAAGCTGCTCCATTAAACATCTCACCTTACAGCACAGAAGGAGATGTGAGAATAGCTACAAGTAAGTAACGCCTTAGTAAATCTGAGTTTCATATGAATAATTATGTATTTGGAACGCTTGTTTCTAAATAGAGTCTTGGAAAAATTCTACAAAATTTATTCCACACTCCGGGTAAAGCATATCGCATTTCAAAAGAGATGTACCCATGTAACACTCCGGCACTCTAGGGGGATCGAGTCAATTATAATTTGAGCAAAATCGATTTTTTCTGAAAAAATCGATTTTG
>CAYSYD010000157.1:0-1537 GCA_964435145.1 uncultured Akkermansia sp. | reverse complement strand
ATGGCATCGATGCCTTCGAAAGCTGCTTTTCTGTGGCGTTCCTCCACCAGCTGCTTCCATTCTTCCTGTTTGGCTTCTATTTCTGTGAGCGAATCTGAGATGGCGATGAGGTATTTTCTCATTTCCGCATCAACATAGGCAGATTGGAGCCATTTTTTAGCATCTTTCATTTTGAGTTCTGCTCCCCAAGGATATTCTCCGACGGAATGAGCGTCCATGGCAAAATAATCGTACCCTCGGCGTAGCACGCAGGAGCGAATGCAGATGGAAAGAGCCTCTCGGGATGCCAGTTTGCCGGTGATGGCTCGGTATCTCAACTTGAAAGGGTCGGAGCGCGAAATGACCTCATCGCCGACCCATGGCAGCCCATGTTTTTCAAAAAGAGCCTTGAGGCGGCGCATGCGTGTACGCCGATTTTTTCGCGCGTGTCGTGCGGCACGGTAGGTACGCCGTTTTGCAAGTGTGTTCGCCTCGGGTAAATCTACAAGAAATGTCTTACAGTATAAAAGCTCGGTGCCTTTGCGAACAGCAATGCCGATGCCTTCAATACCGATGTCGATACCGAGAACTACGGTGTCCGGGGCGTAGAATGGGTGCCGGTTCCAGTATGCTAATGCTTCTTCCCTCTTGACCGGAAGGTGGGAGGATAATGCGGAGTCTATTTGCATGGTGGGATATTCCTTTGGGAATGTTCAGAATGGTGGGAGGGTAAATACCTAAAATTGTATTCTAGCATATGCGGGGAGAAGGTCAATCTCATTTGCGGTAAAAAAATGTATTTTAGGCTTGCGATGTGAGGGTAAATCTGCTAGAGTCAAACTCACTTCAGAACCAGCACTGGTGGGCTCTTACAATGTAAGAAAAGGTGTAGGAGAGAGCGCTGCCCGCCTATATATAGTGTGACTCCCATACCCGGAGATCCCCCTCCGCTGAGATGAGCGGAGGGGGTAATCTTTTTAGAACGAGGCAGGGGGAAAGTGTGTCATTTTTTGGGTGGAAGGGGAGGAGTGGGTGAGAAAATTTTTAAGAGGGAGATGGGGGCGGAGGGGAGGGGTGAGGAAATTTTTTGAAAAAAAGGCTGAATTTCAAAGAAAAGGCTTGCTAAATGGGAAAAATGCGCTAAACTGTGTGCCCCGCGGGCAGTATAGGAATGTACTCGCCCGGTGGACTTTATCGGGTTTGCAGCCGGTGAGACGGCAGGTTTCCTCCTAATGGTGAGGGGCTTGTAAAGCAGCCGGTAAGCGCCTGAATAACAATAAACTAGAAGGAAACATGCCGACCATCAATCAGCTCGTCCGCAAGGGACGTATCGTACCGGAAGAGAAGTCGAAGTCTCGCGCTCTTCATAGCTGCCCGCAGCGCCGTGGTGTCTGCCTGCAGGTTATGACTCGCACGCCGAAGAAGCCGAACTCCGCTCTTCGTAAAGTTGCTAAAGTTCGCCTTACCAATGGTGAAGAAGTAATCGCCTACATTGGCGGTGAAGGCCACAACCTGCAGGAGCACTCCATCGTGCTTGTGCGTGGTGGCCGTGTGAAGG
>CAYSYD010000156.1:0-1602 GCA_964435145.1 uncultured Akkermansia sp. | reverse complement strand
CATTGTATCGAGCCAGACCGGACATAAACACCAGCAAATCTGAAACAGACCCGAAATCAGTGTCAATAATGCGTTTTGGCTTGACTAATACGGCGGCCTCTGCTACTCTGCCGCGCGTTATGGCAAAAGTTCCCGTTATTCAGCTTCGTAAAGGACACGCCGTGAATTACAACGGCGATATCTGCGTTGTGCGTGAGAGCCAGCTTAAGACTCCCCCCCGCATGGCTTCTTATGTGCAGATGACCATCCGCAGCATCGCCACTAAGAAGGATTACAACCTGCGCCTTACCTCCAACGATTTCTTGGAAGGTGTGATGCTTAGCCGCGAGGAGATGGAATTCTCCTATGTGGATGGCATGGGGTACCACTTCCTGAACACGGAGACCTACGAGGATGTCTGCGTGAGCGAGGATATCGTGGAGCCCGTGAAGGATTACCTCATTGAGGGCAGCAATTACATCCTCCTCTTTACGGATGAGATTGTATGCTCCATTGAGCTGCCTGCCGCCATCACTATGGAAGTGGCCGAGGCTCCCGAGGGGGTTAAGGGCAATTCTGCTAACAATGTGTACAAGAGCGCTACGATGACCACCGGCTTGGTGGTGCAGGTGCCTCTCTTCATCACCGCCGGCCAGCGTATCTCCGTTAAGACGGAGGATGGTACGTATCTCGGCCGCGTGAATAATTAATTCTTACCGTCATATCCCTCAAAGCAGAGGGCGGGTGCATTTGCACTCGTCCTCTGTTTGTTGTTTGCCGTTTCGATAAAAAGCTGTACTCCTGCTATAAAATGGGGTATAAAGAACAACGTTCCTAGGGGGAGAATCATCCCCTTATTATTTCCCGATAGAAAAGTCATGAAAAAATTTATCAGTTTTGCAGATTCTCGGATGCAGCCTGCGTTGGAGCGGATTGCATCCCAAGCGGAGGCGATGCAGTTTTTTGATGAAATCCGTGTATTTGATGAACGGCATCTTGGGGCGGATTTTTTAAATCGCTGGGGGCATATCGTCAAATGCGGAGTGCGGGGGTATGGGTACTGGTGTTGGAAGTCTTATCTCATTCTTCGGGAGCTGGAATCCATGCAGGAAGGGGACCAACTTTATTACTGCGATGCCGGCTGCCACCTCAATCCCGGAGGTCGGGAGCGCTTGGCGGATTATAGCGAAATGCTTGCGGCATGCCCGCTGGGTATATTGGCGTTCGAGTTAGAGGAACTTGAGTACAAATGGACGAAGGCGGATGTTTTGGCGTACTTTGGTTTGGATGAAAAGCCGGAAGCCTTGAATTCTCCTCAGGTGTGCGCTACTCATGTTTTGGTTCGCAAATGTGAGTCTTCCGTGCGTTTTATGCAGGAATGGATTCAGGCGTGGGAAACGGATTTTTCTCGTATAGATGATACGCCCTCCCGCATCCCGAATCACCCGGAGTTCCGAGACCACCGGCATGACCAGAGTCTCTTCTCCTGCCTGTTAAAGAAGCATACCGGTGCTGCTATTCTTTCCTTCCGAGAGACGGAGCCTGTCGGGTTGGACTGGACAACGATGAAGAAATATCCCTTCCTCGATATTCGGGATCGTGGCAAGGGTGCCCGGGTGAAAC
>CAYSYD010000155.1:0-1680 GCA_964435145.1 uncultured Akkermansia sp. | reverse complement strand
TGGGGAGCCTGCGGCAGCGCATAAAAAGCACCGGGGGAAAGGCGGCTGGGCACCAAGAAATCGCGTGCGCCCTCCGGGGTACTCTTGGAAAGAATGGGCGTCTCAATCTCCAGGAAGCCTTGCTCATCGAGGTAATCGCGCATCGTCTTCGTGATACGGTGGCGCAAAATCATATTACGCTGCATAGCCGGGCGGCGCAAATCCAGGAAACGGTACTTGAGGCGGATATCCTCGTTAGCAATGTTGCGATCCAGCTGGAAGGGCAGCACCGCCGCCGGGTTAAGCACTGTAAGCGCAGAGGCTTCCACCTCTATCTCACCGGTAGCCAAATCGGGGTTTGTGGCATCCACCTCACCCGTCTTAAGACGCCCCACTACCTTACCCTGCACCCGGATGACACTCTCCACACGAAGAGCCTCTGCACGGCGGGCAAGCTCGGCATCATTCTCGGGGTGGAACACTACCTGAGTTTTGCCGGCACGGTCGCGAAGATCGATGAAGATTACACCGCCGTGGTCGCGCACGGTGTCCACCCAGCCCACAAGGGAAACAGATTTGTCCACATCGCTGAGCCGCAATTCATCGCAGGTATGAGAACGATAACTATTCATGGTAAAAAACTTATAAAAATTAGAAACGCCAGAGCACAGCACGACCGGCGGCGCGGCGTCAATTCTACCCATTCTGCGTTAATTGTCAAGCCTGTTTTATGAGAGTTCCCGGCATTAGCCGCGCAAAAAAGGAGCGGCAGAAAAGGAAGCGGGGAGAGGCGGTCCGGCATAAGTAATTCGGCCGCCCTCGGCACCGGCACCGGGGCCAAGTTCCACCACATAATCAGCCCGGGAGAGAAGCCCCTCATTATGCTCGATGCAAAGGATAGTATGCCCGGCTGCACGGAGGCGGAAAAGAGCCCGCAGCAAAAGCTCCAATTCAGCGAAATGGAGGCCGGTGCTGGGTTCATCCAGAATTATCAGATATTTTTCTCCCGTCTGGCGCCCGCGCTTGGGGGAGGTTTTCGCCAAATAGGTGGCCAATTTCACGCGTTGAGATTCGCCGCCGGAGAGCGTGGTAACGGAGCGATCCAAAGGCAAATACCCCAGCCCCAGCTCCTGCAAAGCACGCAAGATGGCTGCGGCCTGCGGTATGGATTCCAGCAATTCCAGTGCCTCATCCACCGAAAGGGAAAGCAACTGTGCAATGGAACGGCCGCGCCAAGTAACTTCCAAGGTTTCGCGATTATAACGGGCTCCGCGGCAGGCATCGCACTCGGTGTGTAAATCCGCCAGAAAATTCATATCCACTTGCAAGCTGCCGGTCCCGCCGCAGCGCTCGCAGCGGCCGCCGCGTACATTCAGGGAAAAGCGGGCAGCCGTATATCCACGCTGTCGGGAAAGCGGCAAAGCAGCGTAAAGGGGGCGCAGCACATCCAGCAGCCCGGTGGCTGTGGCCGGGGTGGAACGCGGAGAGCTGCCCAGCGGGCTCTGGTCCACCAGCACAGCGCGTGCAATTCCCTCTGCTCCCTGCACTTTTCCTTCTCGGAAGGCAGGTAGCAGGCACTCATGTACCAGAGTGCTTTTTCCCGAGCCGCCGGGGCCGGATAAGCAGCTAAGCGTGCCCAAGGGAATACGAAAATCCACATTCTTCAGGTTCCGAGCGGAGGCATGGGGCAAGTGCAGCCAT
>CAYSYD010000154.1:0-1735 GCA_964435145.1 uncultured Akkermansia sp. | reverse complement strand
CCTAGGATTTATCGGCACTTGCGTTCCTCAGAAAAAATCTTTGGGACACATGTGATTCCGCATAGTGTTGGCAGCAAAAAGGATTGACAATAGCTGCTATCGTATGGTACTATCCCCACCGCTTATGCGTGGTTTAGGAATGGAAAAAATAAATAATCCACTTTCTGCCCGGCGCTAAGTCTTCCCCTATCAATACATATCTTATACTACTATGTCTGTTGTTAAATTCTACAAGCAGGAACACCAGGTTCCGTTGGAAATGCATAAGGTGCGTGTGGTGCAGAAACTTTTCCTGCCGGATGTGGAAACCCGTGTGAAACTCCTGCGCGAGGCCGGTAACAATACCTTCCTCCTCCAGAATAAGGATGTGTTCATGGATATGCTTACCGACTCAGGCGTAAACGCCATGAGTGATAATCAGGTGGCTGCCTCCATGCAGGCCGATGACTCCTACGCCGGTTCCGAAACCTGCAACCGCCTTATCAAGGTGATTAAGGAGGTTTTTGGTACAAAGCATTTCCTGCCTGCTCACCAAGGCCGCGCCTGCGAAAATATCTTGGCCGAAACCTTCGTGAAGGAGGGCGATGTGGTACCCATGAACTTCCACTTCACCACCACAAAGGCTCACATCACCCGCAAGGGTGGCCGTGTGGAAGAATTGATTATCAAGGAGGGTTTGGATCCGAATCTCGACCTCCCCTTCAAGGGTAATTTTGATATTCCCCGCCTCCGCGCACTGATTGAAGAGGTGGGTGTCGACCATGTTCCCTTTGTCCGTATCGAAGCCGGTACGAACCTGATTGGCGGCCAGCCCCTTTCCATGGAGAATATGCTGGAAGTGGCCGCTGTGTGTAAGGAATACGGCATCATGTCCGTGCTGGATGCCTCCCTGTTGCAGGATAACCTGTACTTCATCAAGACACGCGAGGCTGCTGCGAAGGATATGAGCATTGCGCAAATCATCCGCAAGCTGGCAGATGCCATGGATTTGATTTACTTCTCCAGCCGTAAGTTGGGCTTTGCTCGTGGTGGTGCCATTATCTCCAACAACGAGGACCTCATTCTCAAGATGAAGGCCTTTATTCCCCTGTACGAGGGCTTCCTTACCTACGGTGGTATGGAGGTGCGCGCCATGGAAGCCATGGCCGTGGGCCTGCTCGAAACGCTGGATGAGGAAATCATTAACCAAGGTCCCATTTTCATCGAATACTTGGTGAAGGAACTTTCTGAGTACGGTGTTCCCATGGTAAAGCCTGCCGGCGGCCTGGGCGCTCACATCAACGCTTCCGAATTCCTGCCCAACATCCCGCACGAGCAGTACCCCGCCGGGGCTCTTGCCACTGCTCTGTACATTGCCGGTGGCATTCGTGGTATGGAGCGTGGCTCCATCTCCGAGCAGCGTAATCCGGACGGTTCCGAAAACTATGCGGAGCTGGAGCTGCTGCGCCTTGCATGCCCCCGCCGTGTGTTCACGCTTTCCCAGATTAAGTACTGCGCCGACCGCGTCAAGTGGTTGTACGATAATCGCCACCTCATCGGCGGTCTCAAGTGGGTGGAGGAGCCGGAGGTACTTCGCTTCTTCTTCGGCCGCCTGCAGCCGCTTGGCGATTGGCAGGAAAAACTGGCTGCCAAGTTCCGCGAGGATTTCGGCGATAGCCTGTAAATCTCAATGTTCTGATGCCAAAAAACCGTCGGTTGAAAAGCCGACGGTTTTTTTTGTACGACCGACGCGATA
>CAYSYD010000153.1:0-1739 GCA_964435145.1 uncultured Akkermansia sp. | reverse complement strand
CATAATACCCGGCACCCACTTGCCCTCCTTCATCAGCTTATCGTAAAGCACCTGAGCTTTATCCCCCATATCCAGAGCTGCCATGCGCAGATACCGCGCCGCCATAAACTCATCCGGCTGCATACCGGCCCCCCCCTTAGCCGTCAGGAAAGCCAAATAAACATAAGCCGCAGGCTGATTCATCGCCGCCGCCTCCTGAAGCAAATCGCAAGCCTTGCGCCCATCCGGCGCCACCCCAAGCCCCTCGTACTGGGCATAAGCCAGCAGAACCACAGCATAACTCACACCGGAACTGGCTGCCACATTCAAATAATACAGCCCACGGCGCGGATCCGCCTCCGTACCAATCCCCCTCAGCGTCATAAGCCCCAAAGCCGCACCGCAAGCAGGATTCCCCGCCATCGCCCCGGCATGGAAATGCTTATAAGCCCGGGCATCATCCTTCACCATACCGAACATCCCATCGTGGTAAGCATTCCCCAGCCAGAAAGCCGCCGGAATATTACCCAACATAGAAGCCAGACGCACCAAATGCCTGCCTGCCACCTCATCGCGAGTAATACCGGCCTCCTTCAGCAAAGGATTCTCCACATCACCATCCGTCACCGCCGTACCAAGCGTGAACATCGCCTCCGCACTGTGCTTACGAATAGCCTCCTTCAGCAGCACCAAACTATCCTTGGGAGCCTTGGACGCAGCCATCGCAGAAAGCGCAAAAAGCGCATCTGCATTACCGGCCTTAGCAGCCAGCTGCATATAATGAACCCGCTGCTCCAAATCCGGCGCCAAACGCGCTAAAAAATATGCCACATGGTGATTCCCCCGCTCAATCTCCGCCTTCACCTCCGCGCGCTCCTTATCCTCAAACGCCACCAAGCGCCGGCTCATCTGCAGCCACTTAAAACGAGGAATCATATTCCCCCCCTTGCAGGCCTCGAAAATGTATTTATCCGCAGCATCCTCATCCTTAGGCGTACCAATACCCATCTTCATGCACATACACACATTAACCTTAGCTGCATCAAAACCGGCATCCGCCGCCTTGCGCACCAGCCGGTAAGCCTCCACCACCTCCGGATTCATCACCTTATCCGCTTGAATATTAGTCAGATTCCGATCTGCCACATACTGCATCGCCGGCGCAATCCCCTCCGCCGCAGCCGCCTCCATCCATACCTGTGCTGCAAACTCATCATTCGTAGCACGCAAAACCACCTCCATAGCAGGGCAGAAATCGTACAAATTAGCCTTCATCTGCTCCTGTAACTTCTCCTTAAACAGAGCAAACTGCTCCGGATGCGCCGCCGGAGACACATCCGCCGCACGCACCACATCCGGCTTATACTCGTACGGCGCAGGCATCTCCACCTTCTGCTCCGCCTGTTGTTGCGCCACCTCCGGCGCCGGGGCAGGGGGGGGCGGCACTTTCTCAATAGCCGGAGGCAGAATAGCCCTAATCGCCTCGTAAAACGCCCCATCATCCGGCTCTGCCGCATAAACGGCTAAAGGAAACATCGCCAACCATGCGGAAAAACGAAAAGATACCTGCATCATGCCCTATATTCTAAACATCCCTATCCGAACATGCAAGCCGTAAGTGCGTCTGCCCCTCCTTCCTCACTGATTTGTAGTAAATTGGCCACCGGGCGCCATCCCCCCCCGCCCCCCCTTCCGCTCACCTGCACCAAAAAAGAAAAGATTTTTTCAAAAAAGTCTTGCATTGGTAGAAGAATTGTGGT
>CAYSYD010000152.1:0-1790 GCA_964435145.1 uncultured Akkermansia sp. | reverse complement strand
AAGGATGCCACGCTGAACCACGAGGGGTATGAAATCACGCTGAATGCCGGCACTACACTGGAATTGGAGGGTGTGAATAGCATAACGGCTAAGAGTCTGACCTTGGGAGACGGTGCCACTCTGACGGTGAATCTTAGTGAAGAACACATGGGAATGGCGGCACTGAGCCTGACCGGCTCGCTAAGTACTTCGGCGTTGATGCTGAATCTCCACCTCGATGGTGAGGAGAGTGGGATTTACCGGATACTGACATTGAGTGATGCAGCGGGATACGATGCCAATAGCCTGTGGACGGCGGAGAATATCACCCTGAATGGTAGTGGCGGGGCGGCTGATGCTACATTTGAAAACCTGGTGTGGGCCGGCGGGGTGTTGTATTACGCCGGTAATGGCTCGTTCTCACCTGAACGGCAAATATGGAATAATGCCGCAGGAGATGGTATCTGGAGTGCAGAAGCGGTGAACTGGGGAAACGATTTTGCTTTCTCTGGCGGGGCGGAAGTTATCTTCGCTGATACCGGCGCGGGCGAGGTGAAACTTTCCGGTGCGTTGGCCCCCGGCAGTATTGTGGTGGAGAATACGGCGGGGAATGATTACATTTTTACCGCTGCCGAGGGTGGCGGTAAGCTGGTGGGTAGTACAGGCTTGACCAAGGCAGGAGCCGGGGAGCTGACGGTGACCACGGCGAATGAGTACACAGGCGATACGGTACTGAATGAGGGGACGATTAACGTACACCACAGCACGGCTTTGGGTGCTACGGCGGAGGGTTTGGCAAGTGTGAATACGGCTGCCGGTACCACTCTGCGGGTAGATAACAACAGTGCGCCGATTCTGGCCGGTAGCAGCAACAGCATTGCCGGGGCGGTGGAAGTGGCAGGCGGGGCTTCTCTGGAGATGAAGAGTGCAGGCTATGCGGCAAGTTCCAGCATTGTGGAAGGCACGCTGGTGTTCACGGGAACCACTGCCACCGCAGGCACGCTGACCGGCAGCGGCACGGTGCAAGTGGTGAATAGCCAAGTGTCCTTTAGCTCTGCGGCTTCCTATACAGGGGATTTGCGGGTGGAGGGCAGCGGGGCATTGCTGTCTTTGGGGGCAGCATACAGCACTTCCGGGCGAGTGGAGCTGGTGGGAGCTGCACTGGAGTTATCCGATAGCTATGATATGGTGATTAAGGATGGAGGCATGCTGTGCATGGCAAGTAAGGATGGCAATGCAGCTTCGGTAACGGCGCGGAACATCAACATCCGCACGGGTGGCACGCTTTCCGTGCAGGATGTGATGGGTGCTTCTGCATCCGTGGCGTTGCTGAGCAGTGGGGATGCAGAAGGGTACAATCCTTCTTTGGGGCTGAATACTGCGGTGGGTGGGAGTGTGGATGTTTCCCGCCTGACGCTGAATTATGGTTCCGTTCTGGAGGCAAGCAAGTCGCACATTGACCTGAATGGCGGGCAGCTAACGCTGGCGGTGCCGACGCTCGCGACGGAGAAAATTAGTTTGCAACTGGCGCTGGATGGGGTGGCTACGCCGGAGAGTCAAGTGCTGCTTTTCTCCAACGTGGAGACGGTGGCTTTTATTTACGATGCTGTTACGGCAAATGCCGATAGTGGGGTATATAGCTTTAGTGCTGAGAATTACTTCTCCGGCGATTGGCTGGATGCGGAGACGGCGCTAGTGTATGACAGCGATAATCGCGTGGTATACCTGCAAGGGTTGGCGATTCCTGAGCCCGCTACGGCGACGCTGAGCCTGCTGGCGCTGGCGGCACTGGCGGCGCGCCGCCGGAGGGG
>CAYSYD010000151.1:0-1875 GCA_964435145.1 uncultured Akkermansia sp. | reverse complement strand
TTGCTGTTTCCGGTTATGAGGGGAAGGCTGCAATTGAGGAGGATTGGGAGGAGAGCCCTACGCTTGATGACTTAGCCCGCGAAGTGTGGGAGGAGTCGCCGGAGGTGGATGGTATTATTGCAAAGAATGTGGTTGATACGGCGGCGGGCGCGAGCAAGTCTTACCCTGCAACGGATTTTATTGTGGCTTCACCTAATCAGATAAAGTCTGCCACGGATAACCGGGGTTCGTTTGATGGGGGTAACCCGGATATTACCTTCTCCGTAGTCGGCGAGCCGCGCAACCTGGCGGCGGTGCATAGTTTGAGTGCGGAGAAGTTTTTGGCGGCGCTGGAGTTGGGAGGGATGCCGATGCCGAGTGTGGCGGTGACACGTCTGGATAGGCCGTATGAGTGGGGTGGAGCCGGGAAAATCAATTTGATTGGTAAGCCGGAGATGGTGGACCCGAAGGAGGGAACTGAGGTATACAGCCGGGATGCTTGGACTGGAAAATTCCCCAGAGTGGAACATAAGGTTATCGGAAAGAAGGATAGGAGTGAAAGTGTAACCGATTTATTCCAACTGAGGAAAAAGTATCAGAACGAAGGAGATTATAATAGCGCAATACACCAGCTGGATTACCGCATAAACATGGATTACGGTGGTAAGCAGACCGGGCGTTCAAATATGGATTATGCGCTGCGCCAGCGTGCGGGCAAGGCGTTGTATGCCTGGCAGAGCGGATACCAGCCACGGCCGAAGATGAAGAATGCAGAGCGCGTTCACGGATGGCTGACAAAAGAGGTGGCCAGCAGGCTGCGCCGGTATGTAGCATTGACTCCTGATGAGTACTATGAGAAGTGGCCTGAGATTAAGGAGGAGGTACGCCAGGAAATAGAGAAAGTGTACAGGGAATCCAGCGTGATTAAGAAGGCTCCTACCCCGGAGGCTGCTGAGAAGAGATTATCTAGCTGGGTGAATGCAACACTCCGGGATTTTGATGCGCATTCACCATCTGCGCTTGCGAAGGAACTGGAGGATGTAAAGAAAATCGATGCTCGCGTACTTGATATAGAGGCTAATCTGGACATGCTGGCGAAGTATGCGGATAAGCACAAGAAGGCATACGAGGCGTGGATTGAGCAGAAATTGAATACATGGTTCAGCAAAGAAAGCTATATACACGGAACGAAGAGGGAGGCAACGCTTGATAATCTTACTGAGTATATGCTGGGGAGGAAGGCGCGCGGCAAGGAAACGGGGCTTGTGTTTAGCTCCGGGCGGGTGCGCGCTCACCAGGCGGAACGGCTTTATTCGCTGGAAGATATCAAGAAAAGACGCGAGAATCTGACTGATAGTGAGATTAGCAAATCCATGAAAGAGGAGACTCATGAATGGATGAGAGAGTGGCGAAACGGTGTGGCGGAGATTTTAGCGCGTGGCAGTGTAGGTCATGACTTTTCTGGGCGTGAAGATGCCATGGAGACTTTGAGTAAGGTGAAGGGTACTCCTACGGCGGAGAAGTTGCGTACTGCGCTGCGTAAGATGTTCCGTGGCGCGAGCAATCTGCAAACTCTTCTGAATGATGCCAAGGTTATAAATGCTGGTGTGGAGGCACTGAAGAGCCTGCATGCTGAACTGGAGGATTACATGGAAGCTGTGCCTCAGCGCGCGGTGCGGATGAATGAGTGGGAGTATGCCGTGATGCCGGAGAGCCTGAAGAAGAATAAGGCGGTGATGGCAGGGCTGCGGGAGAATGGTATTCGTCCGCGATTCCACGATGGCACGGAGGAGGGACGCAGGGCGGCGCTTGCCGGGCTGGTGGATGATAGCAAGGTGAGTTTCTCCGTAGTCGGCGAGCAGCGCAACCTGGCGGCAGTGCATAGCATTCCTGTGG
>CAYSYD010000150.1:0-1927 GCA_964435145.1 uncultured Akkermansia sp. | reverse complement strand
CGAAATCAAATTTTACAAAAATTCAGATTTCCCTCAAATTATAATTGACTCGATTATTGCTATTTTCTTCTTAACATAGGCTGTTCAATTTGGTAATATGCGGAGGTTATGGCGCAAATGTATCCCTCATGTCTTGTAGGAAAGGTACAACATGGAGAGAAGCTGGTATATCAGACTTTGGCACGCATGCCGGAGGATTGGATTATATTCCATAATTGCTGGGAACATTATAAGAAAGATGGATATTATACAAATTACGAGGCAGATTTTATTGTGTTAATTCCCGGTCTCGGATATGCCGTGCTGGAGGTAAAGGATTGGCCGCATACTCGTATTGTGGAGGGTGTGTGGCAAAGCCGAGGGAGCGCCCCGGATTCTCCATGGGTGAGCATGGGCGTGCGCGCCACACCCTTGCACCAAGCGGAGATTGCATGCAGAAAACTCACGCGCGGATTGGTGGAGCGCTGTGTCCTTCCCTCACATCCAGCCCGCCAGCCGGAGCATCGCTGCATGGCGATACTGACTAATAGCGTGCCTCCCGATTGGGACGATGCCGGGGAATCCGGGGATTATGGGAATCTCCCCTTGCAGGATTTGTATTTGTGTGGGCGCGAGGCTTTGGAGACTCAGTTGCAGCATCGCATCGAGAATCTGTTCGTCCGGAGGAATAAACTGGGGCCTAATATGAGCCCGCAGGTAGTGGCCGATATGGTAGCTTATTTGGCCCCTACTGTCATTTTTCGCATGGATGTTTCTGCTTATTTGGAGGCCATGGAACATGTGGGCGCTTCCTTGTTGAGTGTATTGCCCATGCTGGAAGCCAGCACGGGCGGAATCCGTGTGGAGGGAAGTGCTGGAGCCGGAAAGACGGTGATGGCCTGTTACGAAGCGGTACGGCAGGCCGAGGCCGGGCGCGAGCGCATCCTCCTGCTTTGTTTTAACAGAAATCTGGCTTGTGCTTTGCGGCAGCTGCCCATGCTGGCCGCCCAGCAGGAGCGGATTATCGTCTCCAACTTTCACGAGTTCTGCATCCGCTATATTTTACAGCCTGCGGGGTTAGAGCATTTGGTGAACTACCACGGCAGAGGAGACCGCCTGCCGCAGGCTGCCGTGGATGCCATGCTGGAATTACTGCCGGAATTGCCTAAGTTTGAGAGCATTTTTGTGGACGAAGCTCAGGATTTTCGGGCTTCTTGGTGGGAACTTATTTATGGGCTTTTGGCTCCTGACGGAAAATTTTACATCTTTTCGGATTCTAATCAGGATTTGTATACCCGGAGCCCCCATATTCCGAAATTGCCCACCCATATCTCATTGGTGAAAAATTTGCGCAATGCCTTCGAGATTGCTCAGTATAGCGCCGGTATGCTCCCGGTGGATAAGCGCCTTATCCCCTTGGGATTGCATGGTGCGCAAGTGTGCATCCTCCCCGGAAACGATGATGCCCGGGAGCGGGCGCTTAGCGTAAGCCGCATTATCGCGAAATTACGGCGCAATCCGGAACTTTGCCTGCCGAATGAGCAGATTGCGGTACTCTCCCCATGGAGTACGCGGCATCATCGGTGCAGCATTCCTTTTATCCCGGAGGTGGAAGCTGCTCCTCCCGATGAGACGGAAAGTGCCTCGTTGGAACGTTTCCTCCGCTGCCGCAAAATCGGAAGCGATAAAATTTTGGCATCCACCATCAAAGGCTTCAAAGGGCTGGAGGCTTCGTACATTATTCTGACTGATATTATCGGCCTCGATGAGAGCCGTGGTTTTGATATGGATGAATTCTATGTAGCCTGCACTCGCGCACGCTATGGTTTATACATTGTTCCTTCCGTGAATGGAGAAGCTCTGGCACGCCGCATTCTTGAGGATTCCTCCCTCCGTATTGCCTCAAAATAAAATCGAACCGAAGGGGGTGGTTGCCTCAAAATTAATC
>CAYSYD010000149.1:0-2024 GCA_964435145.1 uncultured Akkermansia sp. | reverse complement strand
CTCCCCTCTGGGAATGGAGAACTTAGGAAAGAATGCTTGCGGTTTTAGAAACCGCTAGTATAGAGGTGTTGTGATTAAGCGAGTATTATTTATTGGAAACAGCCCCAATAGGCTGGTGAAAGATTCAGAGATTCCCGTATCATGGGATGGTCTCATGGGGGAATTGGAGGAGCATTTGGATACCGATTGGAAAAGCGCGGAAGAGTTGCGTTATCCGTTGCCGCTTTCCGTGCGGGCTGCTCGGCTGCAGAATTGGGCTAAAACAGCGGTGGAACAGAACCAAAAAATGGGTACAGCGTGGCAGGAATGGTATAAAAAGGTCGCGGCGATGGAGCCATCCTCTTTTGTGCATGAGATGATAGGTGCCTATCACCATGTTTTTGATGCCATCCTCACTACCAATTATGATTATACGCTGGAGAAGTGCATGGAGCTTTCTTATACACCGCAATGCAGCGATGGCGGGGATGAGATTGCAGCGAACCGGACTCGCCGCCACGGGAAGGTGTGGCATATTCATGGAGAGGTTGCTGTGCCGGATAGCATAGTGATGGAGCGTCAGAGTTATCTGGAGGCTGTGAACTCTCTTCGTTCCTGTTCGGCACGCTCGGAAGCTCCGGAAACTTGGCTTTCCTTATTCCTGCAATCGGAGGTTTATGTGTGCGGGTTTCATCCGGGGTGCGAGGAGTTGTTGTTTTGGCACGCTCTGGCAAAGCGTATGGAATTGCCTCCGGCTGAAAGAAAGCCGGTTATTGTTTATTTGTTCTGTGACGGGGAACGGGAGCTGCAAGAGTGCGAGGTACTCAAGGCTCTCCTCCTTTCGTACGATGTCAGAACAGTAGGCGTGCAGGTTCCTTGCGAGGATAAAGAGACGGCCTATGAAAAGGCATGGCGTACGGTGTTAGGGTATTGTCTTTCCGAAATATCTCATTCGGAGAGGAACGCGAAATCTGCTACGGAGCTTCCGTTAGGTGCTGCTCCGTTCGCTCCGCAGCGGTCTGCCCGGCGGCGGCGTGGATGCGGCTATGGGGTGAAATCTGCTACCGTTACGCTGCAGAATCCCTTCCGTTGTTGGATGAATATTCGTGTGGACCGCTTGCAGGAAGCCGTCAAGGCGCAGGAAGTGTATCTGTTTGAGTGCTGTATCGATGGCCAGGATTACCATTATTCCTACCCGGCAGCGGCATTGGAGAAAGTTTTTCAGGAAAAAGAGGTTGCCATTATAAAGAATTACCCTCGCCGCTATTCCTTCTACCTCGATTATCGCACGGGATGTATTTATGCTACCGTTTCTATGAACGATAAACAGTGCGTGATTTCCCTGAATCGATTATAATTTTTTACCCTCAAGCACTACTATTATAACGATGAAACTTCATCTCCCGCATATGCTGTTGGCGGCTTTGTTAGCCGCCTCTCTCTCCTTGCCTTCGCAAGCTCTTGAAATTCCGGCAGAGTACGAGCTTGTCGATATCTGGATGGCGGATTATCTGGCGGATTACGCTTCCAATGATTCGACGGATTCCTATGCTTTCCTGTTCTATGGCGATGGTGCTTACACGCCCACGACCTCACCCGGGTGGACGTCTTCCACTCCTTTGGTGTCCGGCGGCAATCTTATATTCACCACCGCTGAGCCCTATGAACCTGTTTCTCTGAGCTTTGCGGAGGGAGCGAGCCGCGTATTTGATGGGGTTTCCCGTTTGGAATTTGATACGCTCAGCCATCTGGTATTTGCGAATACTGCTTCTTCCGCCTCCGGCGGCGCGATTTCTGGGGGCGACTACAGCACCATCACGCTGAGCAACAACGGCACGGTGAGCTTCAGCGGGAACACGGCTTCCGACTCCTACGCCCACGGCGGCGCGATTTATGGGGACGACTACAGCACCATCACGCTGAGCAACAACGGCACGGTGAGCTTTAGCGATAACTCGGCTTCCGGCCACGGCGGCGCGATTTATGGGGACGACTACAGCACCATCACGCTGAGCAACAACGGCGAGGTGAGCTTTAGCGGGAAC
>CAYSYD010000148.1:0-2221 GCA_964435145.1 uncultured Akkermansia sp. | reverse complement strand
CCGCCATCTGTACGATGAGCAAGTGAGCCTGCCCGATGAATCTCAAGATACCCCGGCTGCATGAAAACCGTACTCTACTTCCTCAAGCGCTTTTGGTTGCCGCATATCCGCCTTTTCATTCTGGTAATCCTCTCCGGATTAGTAGCATCCGCAGTGAGCGGCTTGGGCGTTCCCTTTATCGCCAAATTCGTTTTCCCGGTGGTATTCCACAGCGAGAGCGGGGAAACACCATACATCTTACAACTCTTTCCCTCCTTGCAGGAAATCTCCCCAAACACCCTGCTCATGCTGGCCTGCGCCTCCTTGCCGGCCCTCTTTTTAGTACGCGGCGTGGCCATGTGGGCTAACTCCGTGATGGTGGGCATCTTGGGCATTCGTGTGTTGGAAGGACTGCGCGTAGCCGTGTTCGACCGCGTGCAGGAACTCCCCATTGCCTTCATGGAGAAACGCAGCAAAGGCGATGTCATCAGCCGCGTGGTGACAGATACGGGAGAAGTGAAGAGCATTCTGGCTGCCGTGGCGAACGACCTCATCAAGCAACCTATTACAACTCTTTGCGCACTCTCCGCTTTTATTGCCCTCTTAGTCATGAGCGGGCAGGGCATGCTCTTCCTTGTGAACTTAATCTTCATCAGCCTTGCGGCATGGCCCATCATCGTATTCGGAAAACGCATCTCGAATAAAGCAATACGGGCCCAGGAAGGCCTGGGCGAGCTGAATACCTCCGTCCAGCAAAACCTCGAAACACAGCGCGAAGTGCGTGCCTACGCCTTGGAAAAACAGCAAATCCGCGAATTTGTGGACGTCTCCAAATCCTACTGCCGCAACTACGTCAAACTAATCAAATACCAGCGCTCCATCATCCCCATCATGGAAGTAGTCACCTCCCTTGCCCTCGCCTTCCTCCTTGTTCGCGGGCGCATGAGCGGCATGGCCCTTACAGACTTTGTGGCCATGGCAGGCGCACTCTACTTTACCTTCGATTCCATGAAACGAGCCGGCACCGCCTTCAACCGCTTCAACGAAGCCCAAGGCTCCCTGCGCCGCCTGGCAGAAATTCTCTACGAACCGAACACCATACCGGACCCGGAAACACCCAAGCAACTCCCCACCCCCCTTCGCGGAGAAATTCGTTTCCGCAACGTCTCCTTCTGCTATGAAGACGGAAAACCCGCTCTGCGGAACATCGATGTAACCATCCCCGCCGGGCAAATCGTCGGTCTGGTGGGCCCCAGCGGCGCCGGCAAAACCACCTTTGCCAGCCTCATCCCCCGCTTTTACGAGGCAAGCTCCGGCTCCGTGGAAGTGGATGGCGTAGACATTCGCCACGTACTCCAGAAAGAATTACGCAGCCATATTTCCCTCGTCGGGCAGCAAGCCTTACTCTTCACCGGCACCATCCGGGAAAACATAGCCCTTGGAGCCCCGGGCGCCACGGCCGCGCAAATTGAAACCGCCGCAAACGCCGCCGCCGTCACAAAATTCTTGGACGCCCAGAGCCAAGGCATCGATACACCATTAGGGCAGGGCGGCGCCGGCCTTTCCGGTGGCCAGCGCCAGCGCGTGGCCATAGCCCGCGCCTTCATCAAGGACGCCCCCATCCTCATCTTGGACGAAGCCACCGCCTCCCTCGATGCCGAAAGCGAACGCGAAATCCAGGAAGAATTGGACAAACTTGCACAAGGCCGCACCACGCTCATCGTGGCACACCGCTTCAGCACCATTCGGCATGCGCACCGCATCCTCGTATTCGATGCCGGACGCATCATCGGCGATGGCCCCCACGAAGAACTTTACCGCACTTGCCCCCTCTACAAAGAACTATACGACCGCCAAGGCGTTTAAACCGCCTCCACTCCCTCGTCCTTCAGCGTAGCAGCCTCCTTTTTTTTCCCGAAAAACGGAGGCTGGAGCATTTTTCAACCGAACAACAGGCCTCTCGGAGAATCTCGATGAATTTAAGTTCCGATTCAAGAATAAGAATGCGTTTATCAGAGTGTTATGCTTCTTTGTTGAGCGCATTGTTTGTCCCTGTGGCATCGCGTTGAAGAGGTCTGTTTGGACGTTTTTCGAATCGGGGTGAATTTGAGTCTCGCCTCGTGCAATATGACGATATAACTGCTGCGGGTTGCTTGACTTACGCGCTCCAAATGTTACAATATCATCGCGTCCGAAAGGTGACGTTTTGCGGTATGACCATTGATGAAGTTAAGAAGCTGAT
>CAYSYD010000147.1:0-2386 GCA_964435145.1 uncultured Akkermansia sp. | reverse complement strand
AAAATCATGATAAGGAGGGGGTTGAGGCTTTGGATTTCCTCTGCTCCGAATACAAATTGTGTTCCAAGGAAGCTCAGGTCGATGCTGGTCATCTGTTTTCCTTGGAGTACCCAGCTGGAGGCGGTTTGGTCGTAAAGGCTCCAGAAGGGGATAATCATGAGGAATACGACGAGGACTCGCGCGAGGTTGCGGGTGCCGGCGATATCGCTCAAGGAGTAGCGAGAAGTTGTTTCTTCCTTGGAATGGAAGATAAGGCTGCCGCCCACACCAAGGAAGCCTTTCATGCCTACCGTGGCAGCCAAACGAAGTGCTGCCAGTAAAAGTGCGGCTATGTAGAGTAACAAGCCCACAAGGCCGCAGAGGGAAGCCCAAGTTTCCTGCATTCCGCCCAGCAGGGCTATGCGGGATGCGCCGCTATGGACCCAGTACCCCAACAGGATAACAATGGGGGCGATGACGATGAAGGCGGCTATGCCCAGTGCTGTGCGGGTAGTGGCAGCCACGGCGGCTCCGCCGAAGCGTTCCACTGCGCGAGGGGCACCCAAGGCTATGCGGGTAAAGAGGATGGGCAGGAATTCCGGCTGTGCCGGTGCCACATGGTTGTACTTGTGACGCCCCAGCCAGAAGATAAGGGTGGCCAAGGCCATAAAGATGCCGGGGATGCCGAAGGCCCAGCTGTATCCCCAGTTTTGGCGCACCCAGGGGATGACCAGAAAGGAGAAGAATGAGCCAAGGTTGATAGACCAGTAGAAGGCGGCGTAGAGGCGCGTCATCACCGGAGAGTTCTTGGCCTCATCCTTTACTTGGTCGCCCACGAAGGCGGAGACACAGGGTTTGATGCCCCCTGCCCCCACGGCAATGATGAAGAGGCCCGTGAAGAGGACCCAGCGGCGGGTTTCCACATCCCCGGCAAAGTCCGCCGTTGCCAGAACGAAATTACCCACGCAATACAGCAAGGAGATGTAGAAAATTGTGCGGTAGCGCCCCCAGAAGCGGTCTGCAATCCAAGCACCGAGTAGGGGCATTAGGTATGTGGCAGCGATGAATAAGTGTACTACTTCCGTGGCATCGTTTTTGCTCATCATGAGCATCCCGGTCATATAGGCGACGAGGATGCTGCGCATGCCGTAGAAGCTGAAGCGCTCGCACGCTTCGTTACCCACGATGTAGCGGGTTTGAGGGGGCAGTGGCATGGGGAGGCAGAAATCAGTTATTGAGCTTGATGCCCTCGGCCAGTTTTATGTTGTAGCGGGTGTACGCGCTGTGCAACCAATCCAGCAGGATTTGCCCGCGCAGGCGTGCATTTTGGGAGGGGATAAGGCTGAATGCTTTGATGCTGCTGTATTCCGGGCTCATCTCCACGGTGCGTTCCGTTACTGCGGCCATGCGGGCGCCTTTACCGGGAATCACCACCAGCGGGGCCAGTTTTCCCGTGGGGACGCTCATGAGAGCCTGCGTTTCCACCCCTTCAGGGAGGTCGGCAGCGGCCAGCCCCATGCCAACGGGGCCGAAGTCTTCCACGGCGGCACCGGCGGCAGTGGCTTTAGCCATGGCGGCATCCAGATTTTCCTTTTCCGCGGCTTCGGACATTTCGGCAAAGAGTTTTTCCGCTGCGAGCCGGAGGGCGTTTTCGGCACGCTGTTTCTTCAGGTCGGTGAGGGCGCGCTCGCGAGCGGCATCGAATTCCAGCACTGTGGGTGTTTCGATAGCTTCCACACGGAGGAATGCCAATTTACCATCGCGAGTGGGGAAGTAGCCACGAATCTGGCGAATGGAGGGAAGTTGCTCATCCGTACCGGCTTTGACAGCCGCTTCATAATCCGCCACCGAGGGAGCAGCTGCGACCTCTTTGTAGGCGATATCGCCCAAGGTGGTAGTGGAGCCGTTATGTTCCACTTCCGTTTTGAGGAGGTCTGCCGCTTGGGGCAGCGTGGAGAGCGGGAGTGTTACATGGGATTTTCCCTCGGGGGTAAGGTAGGTGAAGGGTTCGTTCTCCGGGTTGGCAGCGGCAGCTTCCAGCATTTTAGCAAAGCCCTTACCATTAGCTAGGGAGAGGTCCTGCATCAGGGTATCGGCGGTTACCATCAGAGCATCGAGGGAGGAATCCGCAGCAGGCGTAAGTAGGTAAACGGAGACGATGCGGCGTTCTTCGCTCTTGTACTGTTCTTTATTTTCTTCCCAGAATGCTTTAAGTTCTTCCTCCGTGGGGTCTGCGGGGGCCTGAGCGGCGGCTGCCGGGAGCCAGACCGATTTACCGCGAAGTTGCTGGCTGAATACGTCAATCAATTCGGAGGTGGCGGAGGTTTGAAATTGGAGGCCATCCGTGAGCATGGCGGCAAGGGATTCCCATACCATCATATCGGCAATCACGGCGCGGAAGGCTTGT
>CAYSYD010000146.1:0-2390 GCA_964435145.1 uncultured Akkermansia sp. | reverse complement strand
GAAGAAGGGTGGCGCATCCTGCGGCAAATGGGGGATGAAGGTGTCGCCGCTGCCCATATGGCCATGGCCGATTTGTATTTTAACGGAAGCGGAACAGAGCCGGATACATTGGCAGCTATCAATGCTTTGGGGGAAGCTGCTGCTGCCGGAGAAATCCACGCTTATACAACAATGGCCGCGCTATCCGCTCTGGGAAATGCGAATATGCCTGCGGATGCCGACAGAGCAGCCATTTTCCTCCAAATGGCGGAGGAACAAGGTGAGCCGGATTGCAAAAATGTATATCAGAAGATTATCTCCGCAGGGCAATGGCATTTTCTGCCCCCGGCAGAAGGGAGCAAATAACAGCCGCCCTTATTCCTGCTCTCTTTGCTGTAAGTAGTTAACAACTCCACGGCCTACGGCTTCGGCATAACGTATGGCATTTTCCTTGCGGGAAAGGCTGCGTGCATGCTCCGGATTAGAAAGGAATGTTGCCTCCGTGATGATGGCAGGCACATAGGATTCGTTGCAGGCATTGAGCCAATCGCCACCGCCTCTGCGGCCATCGGTGCGCAGTATCACTTCGCAAGGCACTCCGTTATTGGGTAAGAATTGTTCGTAAACCTCTTGGTTAATTACATTTGCCACGGCAAAGCCCAAAGGCCCGCCCACCTCGTTGCAGTATATGCCTCCTTTGTTGTATACCTGCCATACGTCACTGTGGCTATTATGATGGAGGTATACTACTGCGGCCGGGTTCCTCTCCAAAGCAAAGTTGGTGCTAAGCATACCTACAGCCATGCGGTGTGGGTGCTGTGCCGAGCGATAAATGGCGTTAGGCTCCGGTGTGTTCACATGGAATACTCCCGTTTCTCTGGCGGCAGCAGCTAATTTCTTATGAGTGGGCTCACTTCCCCGATTGCAGACAATACATTGATAGCCGGCATCTTCTATAACCTTTTTTGTATATTTGCTATATTGATACCAGAATTCACATTCTTCTATTTTTCCATAGCGGGCATCCGGGGTTCTTGCTCCTTGCCCTCCGCGCTCCGGGTGGTAATAATGGCCTATATCCAATACTACCGTACGAGATTCTGCTACAATGGCGCGCATGCGTTGCTGTGCGCAGGATAAAAGGAGCAGGGGAGTGCTTAAAATGAGTATTAGTTTGTTGATATGCAACATATTGAATGAAATATTATAAGCCCAATTCCGTTTGTCCGCCGGGAAGTGTTGCGCCCAATTTGCGGTAAGCTGCCGGCATTGCCTCGCGCCCGCGGGGAGTGCGCTTCACATAGCCTTGCATTATGAGAAAAGGCTCGTGTACATCCTCAATGGTCGATTCATCCTCCCCTACGGCTACAGCCAGAGAGGATAGCCCTACCGGACCGCCTCCGAATTTATAGATGATGGTTTCCAGCAAGCGCTTATCCATTTCATCTAAGCCATCATCGTCGATATCTATCATTCCCAGCGCAGCTTGTGCCACGCTGTCCGTAATGTGTCCGTCGGCCTTTACTTGCGCGTAATCACGAACCCAACGGAGCAGGGCATTTGCTACGCGCGGTGTCCCTCGGGATCTGCGCGCTATGGCCAACGCTCCGGCCTGAGAGAGCTGAATGTCCAGCAATCCGGCAGAACGATGCAATATGCGGCACAGTTCCTCTGCTGTGTAGTAATCCAGCCGATTCACCAAGCCAAAGCGAGAGCGCAGGGGACCGGTGAGCATTCCGGCTCGGGTGGTGGCTCCTACAAGGGTGAATTTCGGCAGATTGAGCTGAATGGAGCGCGCACTGGGGCCTTGGTCGATGATGATGTCCAGCCGAAAATCCTCCATAGCCGGATACAGGTATTCTTCTATGGCCGGGTGTAAACGATGTATCTCATCGATAAACAGAACGTCTCCCCGTTCTACATTCGTTAAAATCCCGGCCAAATCTCCGGCTTTTTCTATCTGGGGCCCGGATGTGGTGTGCAATCGGTGTCCAACAGCATTCGCTATAATGTTGGCCAAGGTTGTCTTTCCCAAACCGGGAGGACCACTCAGTAACACATGGTCCAGCACATCTCCTCGCAGCTTGGCGGCCTGAACCATCAGCATCAAACGCTCTTTAACTTTCTCCTGACCGCAAAATTCGCTAAAGGCAGGTGGTCGCAACGATAAATCGTAACTGCTGACCGGGGCATCTGCCATGCGTGTGTAGAGGGTGTCTGCCATACCTTTTTTTCGTGCGGCAAAATCTTACCATAGCTCCGTTTTATCGTCAAGCTCACCGCAGGGAAAGCCGGAAAAGCAGGCAGATTTACAACTACGCATAATATATGTAATGCCTAATTTTTACACCGGATATCAGGGTGCTATGCACATGTGTCCCAAAGATTTTTCCGAACAGTAGCAAAATAGC
>CAYSYD010000145.1:0-2491 GCA_964435145.1 uncultured Akkermansia sp. | reverse complement strand
GGGGAACGCCGCACCTTCGGCGACCGTGAGCGCAAACCCTCCTTCGGGGAGCGCCGCACCTTCGGCGACCGTGAGCGTAAATCCTCCTTCGGGGAGCGCCGTTCCTTCGGCAACCGCAAATCCTTTGGCGGGCCGCGTTCCTTCGGCAAACGCCGCGGAGAATAAACACCAGCCATTCATTCCGCATGCGGTGCCGTGGGATTCCTTATCCCGGCACCGCATTTTCTTTCAACAAAAGGAGCATGTTATCATTCTCACCCCTAAGCACCATGAAAAAGAATATTTTTCTCCTCTTCTGCCTTCTTCTTCCGGCTCTTGCAGAGCAGCCGCAGAGCAGCATCCCTGCCGCGCCCGATACCGCTACGGAGGAACGTCTGGCGGGGCTCAAAGAAGCGGCAACACAGGGAGATGCCTATTCCCAGCGGCAGCTATACCTGCGCTACGCCATACAGGGGCACCAAGAACAAGCCCGCCACTGGGCGGATACCCTGCTCCAAAACCTCAACACCAAGGCCGAAAACGGGGACCTAACCGCCATGTGGACACTGGCACGCCTCTTCATGGCCGGGGATGAATACATCCCTACCGATAACGAAAAAACCCTCTTCTGGCTCAATCGGCTCTCCGCCCGGAATGACCCTTCTGCTGCCTTCCTCCTAGGCGAACTTTACAACAAGCAAGGAAACCCGGAAGCAGCCAAATCCGCCTATGCCAAAGCCTATACCATCTACACGCAAGAGGCCGCAGCAGGCAGGCAGGAATCCCTCTATTGGCAAGGCTATATGGAATTAAATGCACTGGGTGCGGAACGCAACGCGCAGGAGGGACTCGCACACATGGAGCAAGCCGCAGAGGCCGGTGTGGTCGGCGCCTCCTACCAGCTCTTCAAAGCCTACACCTCAGGGCTGGGTACGGAAAAATCCCCTGCCAAAGCGCTGCACCATGCACGCCGACTGGCGGACCACACACAAGACGGACAAATGGCCTACATCGTGGCCGATGCCTATCTGAATGCCAAAGGCGTGAACAAGGACGAAACTCTGGGGCAGCGCTATTTGGAACAAGCCGTACAGGCTCGCATTCCGGCAGCTCTGTACCACAAGGGCTGGCTCTTGCAGCAGGAAAACAAAGCCTCCGAAGCCCTGCCACTCTACCGGGAAGCCGCAGCGCAGGGGCATGCGGATGCCGCCGTGAAAGCCGGCGCCATGATGCTCCGTGGCGAAGGCACCGAAAAGGACGCCGCAGAAGGGCTTAAATACCTGCACTACGCCGATACGGATTTGCAATCCCCCTTTGCCCCGTACGAACTCGCCCTCTACTACGATGCCGCCGGGGAGCCGGAACTGGCCAACAGCTACTATGTGAGCGCCAGTAACCGCGGCTATCCGGCGGCCTATGCCCGCCGCGGACTGCTGCACCTCAACCCTCTGGCAGAGGTCGATTGGAGCCCTACTGCCGCCTACCACTGGTGGAAATTGGGCAGCGATGCCGGGGATGCCGCCAGCACACTGTACCTGCGCCTTTACATGTTTGGCTTTGTACCCCTGCTCCTCATCCTCATCTTCGGGCTTCCCTTGTACTGGGTACACCGCCTTAGTAAAAAAGCCCATCAGGAAACGGCGGAATAATAGCCCCGGAGCCATTCCGGCCGGCCATCAACAGCAGAGCGGCGCAGGGTTCTTCTCCCCTGCACCGCTTGCACATTCTTCGGCGAAAAGAAAAATCAGTGTTTCTTCCAACCCGGCTTATGGCGGGAAGCCAGCTCCTCCACCACCTGCTCAATCCGCAGCCCCTTGGAGGTCAGCAGCACAATCAGATGGTAAAACATATCGGAAGCCTCATAAATCAGGCGTTCATCGCTGCCGTTGCAGGCTTCAATGCAAGCCTCCAGTGCCTCCTCGCCCACCTTCTGCGCCATGCGGTTCACCCCATCGCGGAAAAGAGAGGTCGTATACGAGCCTTCCGGCATCTCCTCGTGCCGCTTATTAATGAAATCCTGCAACTCCGTCAGGAAAAGCAGCGGGCTTGCCGCATTCTCCTCCCCCCAGCAGGTATCCGTCCCCGTGTGGCATACAGGACCATGCGGCACCGCCTGAATCAAAAGCGTATCTTGGTCGCAATCCGCCTTTATGCTCACCACATCCAAGTAATGGCCGCTCGTCTCCCCCTTAGTCCACAAGCACTTACGGCTACGGCTGTAAAAACACACACGGCCCGTCTCCTGAGTCCGGGCATAGGATTCTTCATTCATATAGCCAAGCATCAGCACCTTCCCCGTGCTTGCATCCTGAATAATGGCCGGAACAAGGCCCCCGCTCTTCTCAAAATCAATGCTCATAGACAATTTCTTAGCTTCGTGCCCCCAGTATAGCACAATCCCCCCATGTTTCCACTCCTTTCTCAGTCACCCTCAGAACTTATCCCATTTTCTGAGATAAAAAACCTCCCCCGCCCTGCGCACAGCAGGACGAGGGAGATCTCCGAAGCTCAG
>CAYSYD010000144.1:0-2510 GCA_964435145.1 uncultured Akkermansia sp. | reverse complement strand
GTAAGTATTATAGTGCTTTTAATTTTGAGGCAACCATAAAACTTCATCACCGCAGACTAAACGGCGATTCCTCGTTGGGTTCGATTTTTTTTGAGGCAATGCGCACATGTGGAAAAAAACTTCCATGCAGTAATTTGGACTTGAGAGCGCAGGGAGAAACCTGCTAGACTGGCGGAGTGCGCTGTGCAACCATGATTTCCCGTTTCTGCCATATTCTGCTTTTGCTGCTGGCCATGCTGCTGTGCATGGCACAGCCTACGGAGGCGCAGGCAAAGTGGCGCACCTCCAGCATTGAGGGGGTAGACTATGTACGGCTGGATGATGTGTGGAAATTTTACCGTTTCACGCCCCGGGAGGGGAAAGATGGCTGCCTTTCGTACGGAGCGGGCAAGCGCACCATCTCCATCCGCCCCGGCAGGCAGGATTTTTATGTGAACAACTTTCGCTATGTACTTTCCTACCCGGTGCGTATGCAGGGCGGGGAGCTTATGATTTCTGCAGTGGATATGCTCAAGCTGGTGGATCCGGTACTGCGTCCGCGTTATAATCCGGATAATAAGCTACGCACCATCGTGATTGACCCCGGCCACGGAGGGCACGATGCCGGAGCTGTTTCCGCCTATGCCCGCGAGAAGGATTGCAACTTGGCCGTGGCGCTTAAATTGCGCCGGCTCCTGCAAAAAAAAGGGTTCCGTGTCGTCATGACCCGTGATTCGGACTACTTTCTTACCCTGCAACAGCGGGTGGACATTGCAAACCGCTGCCCGGATTCTGTCTTTGTGAGTATTCACCACAATTCCGGGCGCCGTGCGGCAGACGGCATCGAAACCTTTACCTTGGCACCGCACGGCACCACCTCCCCCTTTGCCCGCACCCGCCGCCACGAGGATTTGGCCGGGAACCACCAGGACAGCGAAAACATAGCCCTTGCCACAGCTGTACACAGCCGCGCCATCCGCAGTACAAAAGCTACGGACCGGGGCATCCAGCGTGCCCGATTCTCTGTACTCTGCACCATCCGCCGCCCCGCCATCCTCTTCGAAGGGGGCTTTGTGTCCAACCCGCAGGAAGGGCGGCTCATTTCCTCCCCCCACTACCAGAATAAACTGGCGGAGAGCATTTGCGAAGGCATTGTTTCCTACCATGCCACCGTGTGCCAGCCCCGCCCCGCAAAGGCAAGTAAAATAGCAACCCCCGGGAAAGTGCGCACCAGCGTATCCGGCTCCCGGCTGGGCAGCATCCTCAACCGCAGCAATAAGAAATGAGAGCCGCCCTTCTTCTGTGCTGCCTGCCGGGGCTTTTATCCGCCCCATGCCTTTCCGCCCCGGAGCCCCCTTCCGCCCAGCCGGCACAAGCGGCCGCACCCGCCCCGCCCACTCCGGCCTCCGTATGGCACAACACCATGGTGGATGGGGTGGATTACCTGCCTTTGGAGGATATACGCAGCTTTTATAAACTACTGCCGCTGCCCCGCCGCGATGGCAGGGAGCAAGCCCCCCGTGCCGCTGTGGGCAATGCGGAAACGGAGCTGCTTTTTGGCCCCGGGGAGCGGGAGCTTCGCATCTGCGGTCTGCGGTGGGAGCTTTCCCACCCCCTTAAGGCAGCCCCTAATGGGGATTTACTCATCTCCCGGCTGGATGTCACCAGCATTATTGAACCCATCCTGCGTCCCACCTACATTCCCGGGCGTAAACTTATCCGCACCGTTGTGCTGGATGCCGGGCACGGCGGGCACGATTCCGGCATCATTACCCCCAAGGTACGCGAGGCGGACACCGTCCTCATCATCGCCCGCAAGCTGGCCGCAGAACTCCGCAAACGCGGGCTGCATGTGCTGCTTACCCGGGAGCAAAATCAGTACCTCTCTGCCCAGCAACGTGTGGATATCGCCAATAAGGAATCGGATGCTCTCTTCCTCTCCCTGCACCTCAACACCGGGCGCAGTGATACCAGCGGCATCGAGACCTACACCCTTACACCCACCCGCCCGGGGAACAAATGCGATGCCGCCAGTACCGCCCTGGCCACGGCACTGCAAGCCTCCCTGCTCCGCCACAGCAAAGCTGAGGATGGCGGTTGCCACCATGCTCATTACAGTATTCTTAGCTCCATCCAATGCCCGGCAGCCCTTGTGGAGCTGGGCTATGCCACCCACGAGGAGGAAAGCGCCAAACTCGCCACCGATGATTACCAAAGCACGCTGAGCATGGCTCTTGCAGATGGCATCACTGCTTTTGCCGCCAGAATGAATCCGGAGGCAATCCTGCAAGCTATTCCCAAAGCACCGCCCCCCGTGGCCACGCCCAAGGAGGTAAAAGCCGCACAAAAGAAAAAGGCCGATGCCCCCCCCACCCGCCGCAACAGCTCCCGCCGCAAAGAAGTCCGCGAGCGCTCCTCGCGCCGCCGCAAACGCTGAGCCCACCTCCTGCCAAAAAATTAGGGTCTGTTTCAGATTTGCTGGTAAAAACTGGTAAAATAGAGCATTCATGAGAGTGTAGAGTAAGGATGGC
>CAYSYD010000143.1:0-2576 GCA_964435145.1 uncultured Akkermansia sp. | reverse complement strand
GTGGATGTGAAAGATGCGTATGATTGCAATTACACCGATTATCTGGACACGATCCCGCAGTTGTTCCATTTCAATGCCTTTTTGATGCTCTCGAACGGTTTGGAAGCCAAAGTCGGCACGATGGGATCGAAATACGAATTCTTCCATGAATGGAAGCGCCTCAAAGAAGACGAAGCGGGTACAGTAGACCTGGAAACAATGCTTCTCGGCATTTGCGACAAGCGCAATTTTATGGATCTGTTTGAGAACTTCATCCTCTTTGATCATTCGGGCGGACGGTGCACCAAAATCTTTGCGCGCAACCACCAGTATCTCGGTGTGAACGAAGCGGTGGAATCCTACAAAGCGCGTAAACTCAAAGACGGCAAACTCGGTGTGTTCTGGCACACGCAAGGCAGCGGCAAATCACTCTCCATGGTGTTCTATGCTCATCTCTTGCAAGAGGCTCTGGACAGCCCGACCATTGTTGTGTTGACTGACCGCAATGACTTGGATGACCAGTTGTTCGGGCAATTCTCCAAATGCCGCCGCTTTCTTCGTCAGGAGCCCGTGCAAGCAGGGGATAGAGAACATTTAGTGAAGTTGTTGGAGGGGCGCAAGGCGAATGGCATCATCTTCACCACCATGCAGAAGTTTACGGAAAGTGCCGAGCCGCTTTCCGAACGCCGCAATATCATCGTAATGGCAGATGAAGCGCACCGTAGCCAATATGGCCTGAGCGAGCGCATCCGCATGACGAAAAATGAAGATGGCGAGACTGTAGCAAAACGAGTGGTGGGTGCAGCACGATTGATTCGCAATGCTCTACCCAATGCTACATTCATCGGTTTTACCGGAACTCCCGTTTCCTCTCGCGACCGCAATACGGAGGCGGTGTTCGGCCATACCATCGATATCTACGACATGACTCAGGCGGTGGAGGATGGCGCAACCCGCCCGGTGTACTACGAAAGCCGGGTGGTGAAGCTGAATCTGGATGAAGCTACGCTGCAGCTCATCGATAAGGAATATGAGGTGATGGCGCAGAATGCCGAGCCGGAGGTCATTGCCCGCAGCAAACAAATGTTGGGGCAGATGGAGGCTGTGCTGGGTAATCCCAATACCATCAATTCTCTGGTTACGGATATACTGGAGCATTACGAGAATAACCGAGAATACTTGCTGACAGGCAAGGCTATGATAGTGGCGTATTCCCGTGCTATCGCCCTGCAGATTTACCACCGCATTCTCGAGCTGAGGCCGGATTGGACGGAAAAGGTTGCCGTGGTCATGACGGAGAGCAACAAAGATCCCGAGGAATGGCGAGAGATTATCGGCAATCAGAAGCACCGCGAGGAGATGGCCAAGAAGTTCAAAGATAATGACTCTCCGCTGAAAATTGCCATTGTGGTGGATATGTGGTTGACCGGGTTTGACGTCCCCTCGCTTGCAACCATGTATGTGTACAAGCCCATGAGCGGGCACAACCTCATGCAGGCTATTGCTCGCGTAAACCGCGTCTTTAAGGACAAAGAGGGCGGCCTGATTGTAGACTATGTGGGTATTGCCGCCGCATTGAAAAAGGCGATGAGTGATTACTCCGCGCGAGATCGCAAGAATTACGGCGATACAGATGTAGCGCGAGTAGTCTATCCGAAGTTCTTGGAAAAGTTGCAGGTGTGCCGGGATTTGTTCCATGGCTACGATTACTCCGTTTTCCGGAACGGCTCAGATTTACAAAAGGGTAAGTGCATCACCGGGGCTGTCAATTTCCTGCTCGCGCGGGACAAAGAGGAGGCTCGTACCTCATTTATGAAAGAAGCCCTGATGCTGCATCAGGCTCTTTCCCTGTGCTCCTCCATAGCGGGGGAGCATGACCGCATCGAGGCTGCCTTTATGGAAGCGGTGCGCGTGCTGTTGGTGCGTTTGGAAAACACCGGGAGCAAGCGCAAGATTTCACTACAGGAAATCAATCAGCGCATCAATGAACTGCTGAAACAGAGCATCAAAAGTGATGGAGTTATTAACCTGTTCTCTGATGCTAAGACGGAGTTCTCGCTATTTGACCCGAAGTTTCTGGCAGAAATAGCCAAGCTGGATAGTAAGAATTTGGCGTTGGAATTACTGCGCAAGCTCATTCTGGAGCAAGTAAGGGTATACAAGCGAACCAATGTGGTGAAGTCTGACAAGTTCAGCGACATTATTAGGCAATTGATGAACAAATACCTCAACGGGCTGTTGACAAATGAACAGGTTATTGAGGAATTGCTGAAATTGGCTAAGCAGATTACTACGGAGCATAAGGAGGGTGAAAAGTACGGCCTGACACCGGAGGAGTTTGCGTTCTATGATGCGCTGACCAAGCCGGAAAACATCAAGGACTTCTACGAGAACGATCAATTGATTGCTCTCACCCGCGAACTGACGGAAACGCTGAGGCGCAACAAAACGATTGATTGGCAACGCCGCAACAGCGCACGCGCTAAGATGCGAACCATTATCAAACGCCTGCTTAAGGTATACAAATACCCGCCCGAGGGTATGGAAGATGCCGTGCAGACCGTAATGCAGCAATGCGAGCTTTGGGCTGATAATAT
>CAYSYD010000142.1:0-2583 GCA_964435145.1 uncultured Akkermansia sp. | reverse complement strand
ATTGTCCGCAAGGTGGCGGATTTGGTGGAGGAAAACGGTACCAACATCTGGTTCGAGCTGAGCAGCGAGGAGCTTTGCGCCCGCTTGGGACTGCCGGCAGGGCTCCGCAAGGGCAAGGATACACTCGATGTTTGGATTGATTCCGGCTCTTCCCATGTGGCCGTGCTGGAAACACACCCGGAGCTTTGCGCACCCTGCGATGTGTATCTGGAAGCCACGGACCAGCACCGAGGCTGGTTTCAGAGTTCCCTCATGCTTTCCTGCGCATGGCGCGGCACGGCTCCGTACAAGAAGGTGCTTACCCATGCATTCGTGGTGAACCAAGACCGTTCCAAGCTCTCCAAGAGCGTCCAAGGCACTTACCAAAAACCCACCAATGCCAAGTATTTCTATGAGAAGTACGGTGCGGATATCGTGCGCCTTTGGGTAAGCAGTGTGGACTGGCAGAATGAGGTTCCCTTCGGTGAGGATCTCTTCAAGCAAATTACGGATCCCTACCGCCGCCTGCGCAATACCCTGCGCATTCTGCTGGCCAACCTCAAGGGCTACCAAGGCGGACGCCCGGGAACATTGGCACCGCTGGATGCATGGATTCTGGAACGCACCAATGCCCTCATTCGCGAGGTGCGCAGTGCCTACGAGAATTACGAATTCCGCAAGGTGTTCATGGCGATTAACCAATTCTGCACGAATGACCTTTCCGCCTTATACATCGATGTGACCAAGGACAGCCTATACTGCGATGCAGCGGCTTCCCCGCACCGCCTCAGCAAGCAGTTTGCCATTTCCCGCGTGTTCGATACGCTGGTGAAGCTGCTGGCTCCGGTGCTGGCCTACACTTGCGATGAGGCTTGGGAACATGCCGGCAACAGCGGCTCCGTACACGAGCAGGATTTCCCGGTGGCAGAGCCGGCTTTCGATGCTGGGCTCACCGCCACCTTTGCCCGCCTGCAGCAAATTAAGAGCGTTATCCAAGTGGCAATCGAAGCACAGATTAAGGCCAAACTCTTCAACAAGAACAACGAGGCCGCCGTACTGCTTACCCTGCCGCAGGAGGAGGACGCCGCCGTAGTTTCCCTGCTGGAGGATGCTGCCTTTGCCAAGGAGTTCTTCATCGTGGCGGATGTGAAGGTGCAACGCGGTGCCGAACTGGCAGCCACTGCCGATAAGACGCCGCACGGCATGTGCCCGCGCTGCCGCCGCTACGAGCCGACTGTGGACGAGGAAGGGCTTTGCGCCCGCTGCGCGGCTGTGATGAACGCCTAAAAGGAGAGTAAACTGCGCATGAATCGGCGCCACACGCTGTTCCTATTGCTGGCTGTTCTGGTACTTTATGTGCTGGACCAAGCCAGCAAGTGGGCCATTGTGCTGAATTTTCCCTACGATTGGTCCGGCCAGTACAGCTATAAGTTCATCCCCATTCTTCAAGGGAGCGAGTGGTTGAACTTTACGCTGGTGCGCGTGCATAACACCGGGGTGGCATTCGGCACCGGGCATGGCACAGCATGGGCGCCTTTCCTCTTCTTAGGGGTGCAAATAGCCGCCTTGGCGTGGCTTATTTGCCTTTTCCGGCGCGGATTTTTCAGCACACGCCTGCTGCGGGCGGCGTGGGTTCTCATTCTGGCCGGGGTTCTGGGGAATATGACGGACCGCCTCGTGCAAGGCTTCTTTATTCCCGGGGCGGAAAAATTGGGCTTTTTCACCAATATGATGAATGGCTATGTGGTGGATTTTCTGGATTTTTCCTTTCCGTGGATTAAAACGGAGATGTTTCCCTATGGGTACCACTGGCCCTCATTCAACGTGGCGGATTCCTGCGTGTGCATAGCAGCCGCGTTATTCCTGATTTCCAGTTTCTTCTACCCGCAGGAGAAGAAGGAAGAGAGTAAGAAAGCCTAAAAACGATGCGCCTCCTCCCCCTGCTGTTTCTGAGCGCACTGCCCGCCCTGGCCGCATTCTCCGCCACGGAGCAAAAAGTGCGCCTCTCCTTCGGGCAGAAGGAGGCGCAGTGCATCTTTACGTACGATGCGCAGCAGGAGATTGATGAGGCAAGCCCCCTTTGCGATTGTACCACCATCCGCCTGAGGCACGGAAAACTCATCGCCACCGTGGATACGTCCACCTTCGACCGCGACACGGAAAAACATATTGATGTACGCTGGGAAAACGGGCACACCACCCGGCTCACCATGCGTTTCTCCGTGCCGCAAGCCATTCTCCTCTCGGCACGGAGCTTCCGCTGGAAGCTGGGGGAGCCCCCCCGCCCACAGGTACTCACCATCACCCTGCCCCCCGGAAGCCCCATCGGCAGCATTACGGAGGCCGCGCTGAGCGGGGAAGCCTTCGATTATGCCCCCGCCATGGTGGAGCGAGGGCGCCGTTACACCGTAACCCTCACGCCCCGCAGCACGGCACGCCCGGTACTCAACCGCTTGCTGATTCACACGGATTCTCCCGACCCCCGCTACCGCCGCCACATTATCTACCTGCAAGTGAAGAAGTGAGTTTTGTTTAACGCCTCCTCTTCTTCCAGTGCTTCATCATCCGGATGTGCCGCTACAATCAAATATCTCATTCTCCTGC
>CAYSYD010000141.1:0-2670 GCA_964435145.1 uncultured Akkermansia sp. | reverse complement strand
CGGCGACGCTGAGCCTGCTGGCGCTGGCGGCACTGGCGGCGCGCCGCCGGAGGGGATAAGGCGAGAGCGGTGCTGCCCCCTATGCACGGTTAGCTTTTAATTTGCTTCCTCGCCGCTCTGCCTAGTGCCGGGCGGTGGGGATTGCAGTATAATCCGGAGAGCGGGAGAGTTTTGGCTTGCTTTTTGGTGTAGGATAGGGCATTCTTTGCAGTGCTATGTCGAACGAGTTTGCACACAAGCCTTCCTGGCTGAAGGTAAAGTTGCCCAAGGGTAATGTGTTCCAGAATGTAAGAAAGCTGGTGGAAGGGAATTCCTTGGTCACGGTGTGCGAGGAGGCCATGTGTCCTAATCGTGGGGAGTGCTGGAGCCATGGCACGGCCACTTTTATGCTCTGCGGCGAGGTTTGCACTCGCGCTTGCGGCTTTTGCGCCACTCGTACGGCAAAACCGGCTCCGCTGGATCCGGAGGAGCCAGCTAAGGTGGCGGATGCTGTGGCGCGGATGAATCTGAATCATACCGTGATGACGATGGTGACCCGCGATGATTTGGCGGATGGTGCTGCTGCCCATATGGCCGCTGCTATTCGAGCTGTTCGTAAGGCCAGCCCGCAGACGGTAATTGAGGTGCTGACCTCCGATTTTCGTGGCAATGAGGATGCCTTGGCCATGGTGATGGAGGCGCGTCCGCATATTTTTAATCATAATTTAGAGACGGTGGAGCGGCTTTCTCCGCTGGTGCGTTTCCGGGCTAAGTACCGTTTATCCCTGCATATGCTGCAAAAGGCACGCGAGATGGCTCCCGGTATGGTTGTAACCAAAAGCGGAATTATGCTCGGACTCGGAGAGATGCGGCAGGAGATAGAGACTACTATGGATGATTTGTTGGAGCATGGCGTCTCTGTGTTGACGATGGGGCAGTACCTGCGCCCCTCTCCCCGCCACCTGCCGGTAATAGATTACCTGCACCCGGAGGTGTTTGCAGAGTTGCGGGAGGTGGCGCTTGCTAAGGGATTCCGCCATGTGGCAAGCGGTCCGCTTATTCGCTCCTCTCACCATGATGCCAACTTCCGCCCGGAATTGGATATTATGGAGGCTATAACAGCAGACCTTAAATCCCGGGGGGAACTCTAAATCCGTATAAAAATACGCCGCTTGTAAAGGACATAGCAGAGAAGCCATGCCAATAAAATGGCAGTGCCGCTTGTGGCTATGTGCTGCCAGCCGTTATTCGGCAGAAGGAGAAGCCATGTGCCGCTGCTAAGCCTTGCTGCAAGTGCCTGCATGTCCACCAAATGCACGATAAGGTAGATAAATAGAGCATTGCTGCCAACAACGAGTAGGGGCTTGCACCAGAATTGGAGGCGGAGCAAATCCGCCACCACATGGAAAGCCAGCATGAGCCCGCAGCCAATGCCCGCAGTGCAAAGCACGAAGGCCGGAGTCCATATTCCTTTGATGACCGGCATGAAACATGCCGACAGTGGGAGCAGAATGCTTCCCGCTGCAAGGAGGAATAGGCGTTTCCCTGTACCGGTATGCAGGAAAAGTTGCCCCGCGCTGTGTCCCAACAGGCAGAGAGCCGTGGCGGAAAGAATACAGAGCGGCCCTTCCGGGTCGTAACTTCCACTGTGCAATACACCCGGGCAAAGCAGGGCATCCACCTTTGCGTTGAAACAGCCCGCCGGGGTGAAATCCCCGCCATAGTGCTGCATGCCACCTACTGCCAGTATAATGAGCCCGCTGCCTGCTATGCTAAACCAGCGCCATGATGTTCCCGCCAAAACCCAGCATCCGGCAAGAGCCCCGGAAATCCCGATGAGCCCCAGCACGGAGGCAAAACGCATGCGCTGCAAATCCCAGCTCAGGGGGCCGTTCACTACCCAGCCCAGCACTACCAGCAGCATGGCTCTGCGGAATAGGTGCAACAGCTGCTGTGCCGTGGAAGCCTCTGCATCCCGCCGCCGTTGCATGGAGAGTGCCATGGCTATGCCGGATAGGAAAACAAAGAGCGGGAAGATACAATCGTACACCCGGAGCCCCTCCCAAGGTGCATGCCCCATCTGCTCCCGCAGTAGTTGCAGTACCCCGTTTTGTGGGCAATATTGGTACATGCGGTATACCAGAACATCCACCCCGAGAATGAGCAGCATATCCAACCCGCGAAGGGCATCTAGGGAGCATAGACGTTGGTTCATCCTACATGGTAGTATAATCCATCTCCGCCGCTATATCAAGCTCCCTCCTGTATGAATATGTGCAGAGCCCGAGCATGAGCGAGTGTGGAAAGAGCAAGTGACCCGGCACTCAGAAAATAGGTGCCGGGCCACTTTTAGAGCCCGCTATTTCTCATTTTGACGACTATTCACATCGGTAATAAAGTGAGCGCTTTGGGCTCAACTTCGGAATCTCGGAGGTTAAACGGTGGGAACTTCCGTAACCTCGAGCTATTGGGAACCGGTGGCAAGTTGGCTTGTTTAAACGAAAATAGCAGCTCTGGGATAAATGTATCACAATGTAGCATATAGTGCAAGACAAATATGGTATCGTATCGCTAATTTTGTATTTGCCGTTTTTTCCAAGAATTGAGGGTACGGGAGGTCGAGGTCGAAGCCCCCGGCATTGTCGGACAAAAATCGCACACCGAAATGAATCTAGTGCTTAGGACATAAAT
>CAYSYD010000140.1:0-2683 GCA_964435145.1 uncultured Akkermansia sp. | reverse complement strand
ATCAAATCCGATTCGAACAACAGCGTATCATCCCGCAGCAAATAATCTTTTGCCAACCAAAGGGAATAGATATTGTTCGTGCTCGCATAAATGGGGTTATCCACATATTCCACCGGGGTTTTTACCTCTCGCGTGGCGATATAATCGCGAAGCTTCTGCCCCTCATACCCCGTCACAATGACAATCCGCTCCAGCTTGCATGCCTTTATGTTATCCAGCTGATGAAGCAGGCGCTCAATCAAGGTAACCCCATTTACTTTCACCATGCACTTGGTGTTATTCTGGGTAAGTTCACCAAGACGCTTACCCATACCGGCGGCTAATATAACAGCTTGCATATTATTCTCCTTCGTAAATCCTCATCGGCAGCAGTACACCGTACCCCACCACACAAATCGGCGTGGGGATGTTAGCATACTCAGGAGTTCGTTGTCAACCTTTATAAAGAAAGCATCTTCCGCTTCTCTTCCTAAAGACCGGCAACGGGAGTGGGTAGAATCCTTTTCTTAGGTAAATTTTGCAAGCATATCGCGAGTCCAATGAACAAAATAATCCAACACCGGCGTTTCTACGCCCAGAGCACGAGCGTAATGGCATATTGGAGCAGTCCCCCACTCCACATCTTCCGTGAAATACCGAGAGGAGAAATCCGGCACCCAACCACTTGCTGTTTGCCGCATCGGAGAGCGTATTCCCTTAAATGCAGATATCGAGTTGATTTTACGTGTCAAATCAAGCGCATTCGCTGCTTCATAATACTCGGTAACGGGTATAATATCCTTACCCACTTGCATTCCCGGGCAAACGCTACAAACATTCAACAACTCCTTATCGGCCGCAATATATAATTCACTGCTCTCATTCGTCCACTCCTCGTAGAACAAATAATTATGATCATAATATACTCCGTCCCCATAGTTCTTAAACATCACAACCAGACGAGAAGGATGCAGCAACGGATTAGAATTAGTTAAAACAAAAGGCCATGCACTGGAAAGCTCCACCAACGGCGTATCGAACAAAGATTCCAACAAAGGTTGATACGCACGCAAAGCCACCATGCAAAACCACACCCGATTCACCTCCCGGCTTCCCAGAACAGAAACCTCTCGCCCGTATCTCTCCGTGCGACTAATGAAGGGTACTTTATACAATGCACAAATCTTTTTATCTTTCCAGCGAATATCCCGCTCCATATCCAAAAGCCAAGGCGTACCGGGAGCATACACTACCAACTGATGTTCGGAAAGATAGGGAAGTATTTGCTCCGAAACAGTCCGAATAGCAAATCGGGGAAGAGATAAGATAACCACATCACACCCTGCCACCACAGAAGCTTCTGATGTAATTTTACCTAACGATACATCTCGAACATCCCCATCATAAAAACGAGCTGTCAAACTACCACTCCACGCCTCCGGTCGACGCGTCAGGATGTGAACATGGTGACCTTTTCGAGCCAAATACGCAGCCTGAGCATGCGCCAGATTTCCGCCGCCACATATGGCTATGGACAATTTTTTCGACATAACACCTCCGCTTTATGCATTCGATAAATGCTGCATCGCCGCTATCAATTTATTGTTATCCTGAGTATCCCGCACCGCAACACGAATAAAATTGCGCCCGTTCATGGCCTTTTTATTACTGCAATCCTTGATAAGTATGCAGAATTGATCCAATAGCAACTCCGTAAGTTTGCGCGAAGTATAGGGAGGCAACACCTCACACATAAAATAATTTGCCTGACTGGGTAAAATCCGAAGGAATGACACTTTTGCCAACTGTGCCATAAAACGCTCCCGTTCGGTAACAAATTGCTCGCACGCACGCTGATAATGCTTCTCGTATTTGGCAAAAATTTGCATATAAAACTCGCCCAGTGAGTTTATATTCCAAATGGCAACATCCTTTTTTAACCAAGCGATAAACTGCATATCAGCAGAAGCCAAAACACCCAGTCGCAATCCCGGGACCCCGTAAGATTTGGATATGGATTTCACCACCGTTAAATGCGGATTTGCCTCCAATGTTTCATTATTCAACAGAGTGTTATAAGGTGTACCAACAGAGAAATCCACAAAAGATTCATCAATAATCAACCGAACTCCTTTTTGGGCAGCCCAATGGCACAGCCTCAGCAAATCCTCAAGAGGGATGAAATTTCCTGTGGGATTATCCGGATTTACCAGTAACAAAGCACCGATATCCTTATCCCCGAAATAAGCAACAATATCATCCGCAGTGTAAGTAAAATCGCTCTCCGAGGTCAACATCCGCACCAAACGCTCCGGTGCTAAACGGTTAGGATACTCCTCAAACGTAGGTTGAATAACCCCCACATTTCCCTCTAATGTCTCCATAAGTCCCTTAATAAGCTCCGCAGCACCATTCCCTACACAAACATACTCCGGGCGAATACCAAAATACTTGCCGGCCAAAAGACTATTCACCCGCATGCCGGAGGGATACTGACGTACAAGATTTTCAAAATTCGCCTTGAGCTCCGACATCATGCGCTCATTCGGGAAATAGGGATTGACCAGATAGCAGAAATCCAACACCTTCGGGTAGCGCCAATACCCTCCATAGCGAGATTCCATACGCTTCAACCGCTCCGCAGGAGAACAGAAAATCGATTCAGCAATATCCAAATCCTGCACATCATCAATCTCATACCAGG
>CAYSYD010000139.1:0-2706 GCA_964435145.1 uncultured Akkermansia sp. | reverse complement strand
ATTGTATCGAGCCAGACCGGACATAAACACCAGCAAATCTGAAACAGACCCCCCCGGTGGCAGGAAAGGCTTTTTGGAGTTGCAATCCTCCCCCGGGCGCGCTACCATGTATGCATGCAGATAGCAGGAAGCGAGACGATACGCGATGCGGAGCAGGCTTTGTTCCGGAGTGGGCGTATGAGTTCTGCGGAACTCATGGATGCCGTGGTGCAGCGTTTGCACCAAGCCTTCCGGGAGGAACCCTTGCTGCAGCCCATGCTGCATGCCCGCCAAGTAGTGGTATACGCCGGAAAAGGGAATAATGCCGGGGATGCCATTGGTCTGGCTGCGGCATTGGGGCGCCCTGTGGTGCTGCGCTGTGCCTGCCCGCCGGAGTGCCTCTCCGCAGATTCCTTGCTGCAGCTGGAAAAATTGCAGGTGCCGCTGTGTGTGGAGCCTCCTGTGCCGGGGGAAGGTTTGCTTATTTTGGATGGCTTGTTGGGCTCCGGGTCGGTCGGCACACTCCGCGCACCCTATGCGGAGCTGGTGGCGGAGCTGAATGCCTTGCGGGCGGCTTCCCCCAGAAGCCTTACTCTGGCTCTGGACATTCCGACGGGGCTGGGAATGCCGAATTCTCCTGCCGTGCAAGCGGACGTGACGGCAACCATCGGTTGTGTGAAACCGATGATGCTGGCGGATGATGCCGCCGATGCAGTGGGGCGCATTCTCTGCATCCCACTGCCGGAGGTGGAACTACCGCCAAATGCTGCACGGGATGTGCTGGATGTTCCGCTGGTGCGTTCCTGGCAGCCCCGGCGGGCATACTCCTGTTTCAAAAATCGAGCCGGTAGGGTAGCGGTGGTGGCCGGTTCCCCGGGGATGCTCGGGGCGGCGCAAATGGCGGCGGAGGCGGCTGTGGCTGCCGGCGCCGGGCTGGTGGTTCTCTATGCCCGCCGGGAGGCGTACCCGCTGCTGGCTGCACGCGTGACTCCGGAGGTGATGGTGCGCTGCGTGGATTCTTATGCGGAAATAGAGGAACCCTCGGCGCAAGCCCTCCTTATCGGCCCCGGATTGGGCATGCTGCCGGCGGCGGAGGCCGCCGCTTTGGAGCGGCTGGCAGCACATTCTCCCGCACCGGTAGTGCTGGATGCGGATGCCCTTAATGCGGCCGCACGGGAGGGCTGGCAGCTATGCCCGCACTGGATTCTTACCCCGCACCCCGGGGAAATGCGCCGCCTGTACCCCACGGCCGCGGCGGAGCGCATGGCGGCCGCCACCCGCTTCGTGGAAAGAGGGGGCTGCACGCTTTTGCTCAAAGGTGCCCGCAGTATTATTGCCGGCGCAGATGGGCGCATATTCTATAATGCCAGCGGAGGCCCCTATATGGCTAATGGCGGGCAGGGGGATGTGCTGGGCGGGGTGCTGGCGGCTCTGGCAGCGCAGGGGTGGCCCCCGGTGGAGGCGGCCGCCGCTGCCGCATGGGCTTGCGGCAGGGCGGCGGAGTTTGCCTGGGCTGCCGCAGGTTATCCCCCGGCGGTACCGGCCATGCAGGTACTCCGGGCTCTGCCGCAGGTGCTGTAAGTGCTTTGTATGCCGGGAGCCGGAATGGGAATATCTTGACAAGCCGCGGTCGGTGTGCGACACTCCCTGCCGTGCTGGATATTTGTTTGCTGGGAACCGGTGGCACGCTGCCGTTGGTGAATCGCTGGCTCACCTCGCTTATGGTGCGCTACCGGGGGCATGCTGTACTGGTGGATTGCGGGGAGGGAACTCAGATTGCTGCCCAAAAAGCCGGCTTAAGCCTTAAACCGGTGGATAAGATTTTGCTCACGCATCTCCACGCAGACCATGTTTCCGGTTTGCCCGGTTTGCTGCTGACGATGGGTAACATGGGGCGCACGGAGGATTTATCCGTAATCGGTCCTCCGGGTACGGAACGGGTGGTGCAGGCTTTGCGCACCATTGCCCCTAATCTTCCTTTCGATATTCGAGTGAGTGAGCTGGATACCGAGGAGGAAACAATGTTTTTCCTGAATTGCGACATCCGTGCCTTTGCAGTACACCATGGTGTGCCTTGCTATGGGTATAGTTTTACACTGCCCAGAGCAGGGCGTTTCGATGCGGCCCGTGCCCGGGAGTTGCAAATCCCGCTTCCTTTCTGGAAGCTCTTGCAAAAGGGAGAAACTGTGGAGGATGCCGGGAAAATCTATACGCCGGAGATGGTGCTTGGCCCGGCTCGCAAGGGCCTGAAGGTAACTTACTGCACGGATTCCCGCCCGGTGCCCGCCATTGCCCGCGCTGCTGCGGATTCGGACCTCTTTATCTGCGAAGGTATGTACGGCGAGGATGAAATGCTCCCCAAGGCTAAGGAAAATCGGCACATGCTCTTTTCGGAAGCGGCTCAGCTTGCGGTGCAGGCCGGGGGGGTGCAGGAGCTGTGGCTCACGCACTTTAGCCCCTCCCTCCCTAATCCTAAGGCTTACCTGAATGTGGCAAAGGCTGTTTTTGAGCAGGTCTCCATCCCCCGCGATGGTTGGATGAAAACCTTGCGTTTCCCAGAAAATGAGGAAAAATAATTTTTTCCCCCTATTTGTTTGAACGAATGGCTAACAAACTGCATCTTACCCTCTGTTGAGAGCGGGAGACCGCGCAATGTTCTTTTTCATGTAGTTTCAGAGTTGATTAACAACAGGCGGAACACCGGGTGGTGTTCCGCCTGTTGTTTTC
>CAYSYD010000138.1:0-2795 GCA_964435145.1 uncultured Akkermansia sp. | reverse complement strand
ATGGGTTCTGAGATTTGAGCGGTTGCCCACGCCGCGATTCAGCCCTTCCCACCGGGGTTGTTCGTTTGGGTGTTTCTGCTCTTGGGGTTCTTTTAGCACGAATACTGGTCAACCTCAACATTCTCATTATAGGCAAACTTTTTTACGTTTCGGAAGAGAACCCGCAGTGTTTCCATAGCGGCACGGCGGTCGTAATCTTTTTCCGATTCGGGCAGTTCCTCATACAGCACCAAACAGGGATGCAGCTTGCGTTCATCGTCCCGGCATGCGCCATAGCGCCAGCCTTGCGAAAGCCGCCCCACGGCCCACACATCGTGAGCATGAGCAGCAAGCCGTTCCGTTAATTCCAGCAACTCCGGAGATAATACCACATGTGAGGTATCCACAGGGCGGGGGGGGGGGTATATTGGCAATCCATAGTAGTTTTCTGACATACAGGGGTATGAGAGGCAACTCTATAGCATGCTCCACCATATAGGCGGAGCCCCCTTGACAGAGGAAGATGGTAGACCTACACTGGAGAGCTATGGAAACACAGGAGAAACCACAATCCTTTCCCGGAGATGAACTGCAAGCGGCTTACGAAGCCAGAGATACCGATGCGGCAAAAGCCCTTTTACAAGGAATCCTCCTCGAGCGGGGGAGGACTGCCATTCCCCGCCTTTTGCAAGAGGGCGATGGTGCGTATTTAGCATGGCTGCTGGATTGCGGCTTGGCTCCATATCTGGAGGAATGCCACCTTGCCTCATTATTGGGGAAAGGCGCCACACCACCACTGGTATGCAGCCTGCTGGAGCATGGGGCAAGCCCTTACCGGGATGCGGCAAAGGAGGAACTATGGCCCGGGATACAAGAACTCCTCCTGCAATGCGATGCTCTGCCGGAGGGGCAGCGCACGCGCTGTATTCTGCGGGAGGAGTGGGGGTACAAGGATGTTCCGTAATCCTTACCACCCACGCAAAAAAAACTCGCCCGCATTTCCTAAGGAGGAAATGCGGGCGAATAACCATAACAACACTAATCCTTGTTCTCCCATCCGAAAGGTTCAAACTCCGCTCTTGCGCGGGGATTCGCCCAGGCGGGTTTCCGCATGGCGTAAATGAGGAAAGGTATGCCGGCAAACACAAGTGTACCTACCAGTAATATCCCCACATACACCGCAGGGCTTCCCACGGGAATCTGCCCCGGCGGAATAAAACTAAAGATAAACGCCAACACGCTGCCCAGCAATCCCAGCCCCGCCACAACCCACATACCGGCCGTTCGCCCGCCGGGAATACGGAAGGCACGCGGTGTGTGCGGTTCTTTATAACGCAAGTAAATGGCAGCGGCAAACATCAGCATGTACATGATGAGGTACAGCAAGATGGTAAGCTGGGAAATAATCTGGTAAGCCGTTTGCACACTCGGCAGCACTACGAATAAAATGGCCAGCAGGGTAACCACACCCCCTTGGACCAGCAAAATACCCACCTGCACCCCGCGGGCATTCGTATACTGCATAAAGCGCGGTAAATACCCGGCACAGCCCACTTGCAGCAGACCTTTAGAGGGGCCACCCACCCAAGCCACCACTTGCGCCAACACGCCAAAAGCCAAGCAAAGAGCCAGCACCGGCCCCATCCAGCTTACGTGGAAATAGGCAAAAAGGCGGTCGAAAGCTATGAGGAGACTCTGCACCAAGTTAATTTGGCTTTGCGGGATAATGAACCCGATGGCCAAGGTGCCAAAGACAAAGATACACACCGTCACCACTGCGGCAATACCGATGGCCAAGGGGAAATCCCGACGCGGATTTTCCACATCTTTCACATGCACGGCACTCATCTCCATACCGGCATAAAAGAGGAAAATACTGGCAGCCAGCACGATGTTATTAAAATTCGTGAGATCGGGTATCAACTTTTCCGGAGCCATGCTAATATCTATCTTATTGCCCATGCCCCAATACACCATTCCCATCAGCACCAGCAAAGCCGCCGGCACCACCGTACCGAAAAGCGTTCCCCATTTCGTAATGGCACCACTGGTTTCCATCCCGCGGAAGTTGAGGAAGGTAGCAGCCCAGTACACCAGTAACACCATGATAAGCACATAGACATTATTGGAGGAAAGCGCAGCATCCCACGCTTGGTTTGGCCCCATAAAGGCAATGGATACCGCCGCAAAGGTGAGTACCGTGGGGAACCATATGGTACTCTCTATCCACTGGAGCCATATAGCCAAGAACCCCCAGCGGGTGCCAAAGGCCTCTCCCACCCAGCGGAATACCCCGCCCTTCTGCGGCCAGCCCGTGGTAAGCTCTGCCGCCACCAACGATACCGGGATGAGGAAAAACACCGCCGCAAAGATGTAGTAAAATGCGGAGCTGAGTCCGTATGTACTCTCTGCCGGAAGCCCCCGGAGGCTCACTATGGCGGATACATTAATCATAGCTAGGGCAAATACCCCCAGCCCGGCCACCCGGCGAATACCGGCGGGAGCCCTGCTCCCCTGTTCTTCTTCTGTACTCATATGGCAATTGATTTGGTTGTTTTCCCGGGGAGGAGCCCCGGCGGAGTATAGACGATACCCCCCTGCCCTTTGTTCCATACTTGGCAGAATTCTCCCCTTTTATCCGCTAATTGAGAAAAAAAACCACTTGCATACCAAATTCTGCTTGACTTTTATCCCGACTTAATGTAAATACCAGCCCCACAAAGTTATGGCAAAGAAAAGCTGGATTGAAAGAAACAAGAAAAAGGCAGCTGTCGCGGCTCGTTATGCAGACCTCCGCGCCAAGCTGAAGGCTGAAG
>CAYSYD010000137.1:0-2800 GCA_964435145.1 uncultured Akkermansia sp. | reverse complement strand
TTTTTTGTCATCAGGAAGCCACTTGGATATCAGCAAATCTGAAACAGACCCGAATATTGTTACAACTGCGGCAGCTTTCGCTCCAAGACCAGGCGGAAGCCAATGGTGGGTCTGCGGGTATCCGGCGGCTGCGGGGTGCGGGCGGCAGAACTTAGCTGTCTGGGGCGGAAAGAGTTGAAGCTGCCGCCTCGTGTGACTCCGTAATGCCGGAAACGGAAGTTTTCCGGCCCCCCGTAAGAACAGCTTACCCATTCCTGTACATTGCCTGCAACATCATGCAGACCAAGGTGATTCGCGGGAAAGGAACCCACGGGAGAGGTGTAGGCAAAACCATCGTAATAGTTGGGAAGGCATTGGTCTGCCCGGCGCGCAGGGATGGCTGCTCCATCGGCAAAATTGCCCGTATTGCGAGCAGGCGGCCAGTGGGTACCCCACGGGTATTGGTCCGAATGGGCAGTACGGCGGCGTTGGCGCTCGTAGGGCGTATTACCGGCGGAGTCCTGGCAGCCCGCCAAAAGGCTCCACTCCGCATCCGTAGGAAGTCGGTAGGTATCCGTGCGTTCCAAAAGGCCGACTTCCTGTTCTTTTCGGGTGAGCCATTGGGCAAAGGCTTCCGCCTCCGCGCGGGTGATATTTACAACCGGGTGGTGTTCATTTTGTTCAAATACGGGAATGGGGGCATCCGGTGTACCGGTGGCAGAGCAGAAGGCCAGATAATCCCGCACGCGAATTTCTGTGGCCGTGGCCATGAGGTAAGGTGTAATCGGTTGCAGTTTGAGCCCCAGGCTATTAATCCATTCCGAGCCGAATACAACGGAGTGATTTTGCTCCAGAGGCAGATTTAGCACCATGCCCTTGGGGGAAAGCCCGCTGCGCCGTATGGTGGAATATCCCGGCAAACGGATTTCTATGTAATACGGCGCCTGTGGAATGCGTACTTCCTGAATGGGAGTTACGCCTAAGGGGCGCCCGTTGAGCATGACACTGGCACCCGCCGGGTTGGTGTAGATGCTTACGGGCGTTTTTTGTACAAGCGTGGTGCGTAAACGGTAGCAGCTTAATCCCTTTTCCGTGGCAGTGCCGGGTTCCGGTATGGCTTGGAGCGAGTGATCACTGCCGATAATACCCTCTTTTTCGCACAACCGGGTGAGCCACAAAGTATATGCCCCGATGCCATCTTGGGTCGTTTTGAGTCTGTTCCCCTGCATCTCATGCGGATATTGCTCTGCGGCATTGGGATTCGCTTGCAGGAATTCCCGGAACTGAGCGGCGGAAACGGTGGAAATAGCCTCGTGAATCCCACCTGCCGGACGGTAAGAGGTGCCCATGGCATCCTGCCAATGCCTGCCTGTTTGCGGAGGGCGATAGGGCAGCAAATCCCCGCCGAGGGAAAGCAAGCCACCCTCCGGGATGATGCCGCTAACATAAGAATCCGCATATCCTTCTTTTTTCAGCACGAAGGCGGCGCGAGTACCGGCTTCTGCAGAGATGGGGCCATAAGGAGTCTCATCCAAGTATACGCCTTCTTCCGTGTACACAGAGGCGCCGGAAGGGACGCTGCCGATAAAGAATTGCCCCGGAGCCAGAGCGGTGCGCTGCACAGGGGGCGGCGTTGGCTTGGGCTCCGGCACCTGTTCCGAAATGCCCCGGAGGCTTTTCACGGCGCGCCGGAGCCGCAGGTTCATATCCTCCGGCAGGAAATGGGTGGATACAGCTGCCGCCATGCCGAAGAACAATGCCATGAAAAGAACTTTGTAACGCAAAGGGAGGCTTTTCTTCTTCCTGCGTAAGGGGCGGTCATCGCGCAGCGCCTCCAGATGCTCGGCCATCATTTTTGCGCTCACAATGGTGTTCTTACCCATTTGAGGGTCTGCTGCCGCGCAGATGATATCGTTGAATGCCTGCCAGCGGTGGCGGGAGCAGCCTTCCGGCAATTCATCGGGAAGCTCCGGGAAATGCAACCTATCCTTTCCCGTAGCCATTTCGTATAGCACCTTTGCCAGCGCGTACACATCCGCCCGGGGGCTCCCGGGCCCTTCCGGCGGAATATAGCCTTCCGTGCCGACGTAGCAGCGCTCCCCACTATTGGCCACAAGCCCGGCATCTGCCAGTTTAAGCCTTCCGTTTACAAAGACCACATTAGTGGGTTTCACATCTCGGTGGGTCAATTCGTGGGCATGCAGTCCTACCAGGGCACGGGCAAGCTGGCATCCGGCTTCCAGCACATAATCCAGTGGCATGGGGCGGTTGCCGTATTGCTGCATATCGCTGTACAGCGTACGGGGGGTATACTCCTCCGGGTGGATGTGGATACCCGTGTAGGCATCGTCCGCAAGCTCCATCACATAAAAATAATATGGGAAATCTCCGCCATGCTGCCCCACATGCAGAATATGAACCAAGCCGGTAATGCTGCGGGCAATGGGTTCGTAATTCAGTACTCCATCGAACTCGCGGATGAATACTTGCTCCTCTGCAAAATCCTCCCGCCACACCACTTTCACAGCACGGTATGCTCCGGTAACGGAACGTGCCAACCATACTTCTCCATAGGCTCCTGTGCCTATTTTGCGGAGAATTTCGTGGTTCGGCACCTCCGGACGCATATTCTCCGGCCTGCGCCGCCGGAGGGGCAGGGGGGTAACTCTTCCCGGCCCGGGAAGAATGGGAGTGCTATCTGGCGGAACCACGGCAGGCACATCCTAGCACAAAAATCTCATTTGCGCAAGCCGCATCCTTTATCTGTGCAGGGCAAACGCATTGGAGTAGTGTCATGCAAAGCGGGTCATACAAATACAGA
>CAYSYD010000136.1:0-3074 GCA_964435145.1 uncultured Akkermansia sp. | reverse complement strand
GCGGTCTGCCAGTTCCTGATAATCGTATACAATATCATCCAGAGGGAAAGGTATGTGCTGCTGTGCTTCGAAGCCTACCTGCTCCGCAAGATTATCAATTTCGATAGCGGGGAGCTTGATGAAGCGCATAAACACCTGCTGACCGGATACGACGTTGCGCACCTCGCTGCCACGCACTTTGAGTTCATTCACCATCTCTGCGATGGCATTGCCCACATAATCCATGCGCATACCTTCTTCCACAGGATCCAGAAGGATGTCCCTCCGGGCGTAGCGGGAGAGTGTAAAGCCACGACCAGCCGGAGTAAAGACGCCCATAGTCACGCTCTGGGAGCCAATTTCAAGGGCGACTGTTGTTTTATATTCAGCCATAAATCTAGATTAGGTTAAAAATGAAAAGAATCTGATGAAGGAGGCAAGCAATTATTTACGCTTGCGGGTTTTCTTCTTTTTGCCCCCCTCGGCATCAGCAGAATCAGAGGCAGCAGCATCCGGGGTGTAGCCCTCGGTATCGGAGGAAGAGGAGGAGGTAGGAGCCCCCATGCCGCCATAGCCCATGGAGGAGGAAGCCGCAGCCCCCGTGGCATAGAGGGGAGAGGTGGCAGGGAACGCTCCGGAGTAGAAGGGAGCAAAGGGCGTTTCGTTGATGGCGCGAAGCTCTGCGCCCGTGCCATTCACGGCTTCCTTTTTCCACCAGACTCCCTTAAGGTTGGCACCTTTCTTGGTGTTGACGATAGCATAGGGTTTATTGCGCTCATCCGCCTTCATGCAGTTGGAGGTGTTGAAGGAAGCATCCACAGCCATGGCTACAAGGCGGGCGGAAAGGTCATTTCCATCGGCATCATCGCCACAAATGCGCTTGGCATCCGTGGGGGAGATGAATACGGCAGCGGATGTTTCCACGGAGGGGAAACGATCACTCTGCTTGGCCAGATTCAGGGGAATATCCACATATGTCACCTCTTTATCCATGAGGATGAGTTCGGGTTTCTTATCCCCCTTATCGAACACGAGGTACATATGCACCTTCAGCTCCGGCACCAGTGTAGCCGTACGCTTGTTGCCACGTACGCGACCTTCCACTTTAATGGGGAAACGCACAAATTGCCAAGAGGGATCAATGGGAGCGGATTCCATGCGGTCTTTTTCTTTCTTGGCTTCTTTGCTCTGGAGGAAGGGCATTTGCGGCATGATACGCTCCACCTTCCCTTCTCCTTTTTTGAGAATGAACGTTACCTGCACATCCTCTGCATCCACGGCAAAGGCAGACATCGCACCCGAAAAGAGGGCCAAAGCGAGGGAGAAAATCGTCTTTTTCATAGTAAGCAAACGGCAAATATGTGCTATACTTATACACAATCGGCTTCGCTTTGGCGAGAAGAAACTTGCCGTATAGACATTTTTTTTGAAAGATGTAAAGAAATCGAACAGTATGCAGCATGCTCGGAACATGCCCGCCGGGCGGATTTAGCCTTGCCCGGAAGGCGCCTGTGTGCTATATAGCAGGGCAAGTATGTATACCTTAGCCAGCTATATACACCATTTGGACCCGATTCTTGTTGAAATCCCCGGCACTCCGCTGGCTCTGCGCTGGTATGGGCTGGCCTATGTGGCAGGTTTTGTTCTGGGTTATTTGGTATTGCAGTGGCTTTCCCGGAAAAACCTTTACTGTGTTTCCACGGAAAAGCTGGGGGATTTTGTTACTGCGGTGTGTCTATTCGGCGTACTGGCAGGGGGGCGCTTGGGGGAATTCTTTTTTTACTGGCTCCCGGAACGCGGATGGCAGGGGGTGGTACAGGATCCCACATGGGTATTCCGCGTGTGGGAGGGCGGCATGGCTTCCCACGGGGGTATTTTGGGAGTACTGCTGGTAACACTGTGGTATGCCCGGAAATATAAGCTCTCTTACCCGGCGCTGATGGATGGTTTAGCCATTGTGAGTCCCATAGGGCTTTTCTTTGGTCGAGTGGCCAATTTCATCAATGGGGAGTTGTACGGGCGCATCGTGGATGCTGCCAGCCCCCTCGCCATGAAGTTCCCGCAGGAATTCTACACCCTTTCCCCGCAAAAACAGCTGGAAACCCTTGCTGCCTTGCGCCACACAGCCGGGGTGGATACCCTCAACCAGCTTTCCCTCCCCGGGGAAATGCTCCACGATACTATCCGGCGCGTCTGCCGCGAAAATGAGGCCATGCGCGATACGCTGGGGCAATTTCTAAGCCCCAGATATCCCTCCCAGCTTTTTGAAGCCTTGGGCGAAGGGCTCCTTATTTTCATTGTACTGCTGGTACTGCGGCTCTATTGGAGAAAGGCGCCTGCCGGCATTTTTGCAGCTCTATTCGCCTTTATGTACGCCGCAGCGCGCATTGTGTGCGAGTGCTTTAAGGAACCGGATGCAGCGCTCTGGCAGGGCATTACCCGCGGGCAGTATCTTTCCTGCATCATTGCGGCATTAGGGCTTTTCTTCCTCATCCCTGCGATACGCCAATGGCGAAATTCGGGGAAAAATTAAAAAATATCGAAAAAAAGCTTGCATAAGCGGGCGACTTCGTGTAGAGTGTCGCCGCACACCGCATCTGCGGGCTGCAAAAATGGGTAGGTTCCCGAGCGGTCAAAGGGGGCAGACTGTAAATCTGCTAGCGTTTGCTTTCGATGGTTCGAATCCATCCCTGCCCAGTTCTCTTCATGCGGAGGTAGCTCAGTTGGTAGAGCAACACCTTGACATGGTGGAGGTCGTAGGTTCGAGTCCTATCCCCCGTATCCTTTTTCCATTTCGCTCCCGGTTGCCATGCAACTCGGGAGTTTTTTATTGATACTTCGGCAAATTGGCGATTGACGATTGGTCATTTTTGCGCTAGAATAACGCCCGTGCACGGTGCGCACTGCGCGTGCGCAACCAACGAATAATCTCATATTAACCAACAACATCAAGTACCATGCCTGTACCTACACAAGAACAGTACATCAAGATGCTCGATACGGCCAAGGAGAAGGGCTATGCCTATCCCGCCGTCAACGTCACCACCATCGAAGTGATTAACGGTGCTCTCAAGGCTTTTGCCGAGGCCAAGTCC
>CAYSYD010000135.1:0-3188 GCA_964435145.1 uncultured Akkermansia sp. | reverse complement strand
CCTGAAAGAGAATATCACTTTTCTCCTCCCTGCGAAACTTTGGGACACATGTGAGCTGAACTGCCATGGGACAAAAAAATCCTTGTCAAAGGGGGACTCTCGTGCTAAAAACCAGTGCTATGGAGACGCTTATTTCTCGCGGTATTATCGATTCTTATTTTGGTAAGTTGAAGTCCTGTTTGCAGTTGGATGCAGCCATCGTGGGCGGAGGACCTTCCGGCATCGTAGCTGCTTATTATTTGGCAAAGGGAGGGTACAAAGTAGCTCTTTTGGATAGGAAATTATCCCCCGGCGGGGGGATGTGGGGCGGCGCCATGATGTTTAATGATATTGTGGTGCAGGAGGAAGCGATGCCCATTGTGCAAGAACTGGCATTGAGCTATCGCCCATATGGGGAAGGATGCTACATTGTGGATTCTGTGCATGCCACGGCGGGCTTGCTTTACCAAGCAACGAAAGCAGGTGCCACTGTATTTAATTGCTATTCCGTGGAGGATGTCGTCTACAAGCAGGGGCGTGTGGGCGGCGTGGTGGTAAACTGGACTCCCGTGTTGCGGGAAGGTTTGCATGTGGACCCGCTCACGCTGCTTTCCACCACAGTGCTGGATGCCACCGGGCATGATTGTGAAATTGCCCGCACCGTGGCGCGCAAAAATGGCGTGCGCCTCAACACGCCCACCGGCGGCGTAGCGGGGGAAATGAGCATGGATGCCGCCGAAGGTGAACGCACCACAGTGGAAAATACCAAGGAGATATACCCCGGCTTGTTTGTTTCCGGCATGGCGGCCAATGGCGTGAGCGGCAGTTTCCGCATGGGCCCCATTTTCGGAGGTATGCTGATGAGTGGTCGCAAAGTGGCCGGGCTGATGGCTCAGGCTATTGATGCGGCACGCAAGGGCTAAGCCCCTTAATTCCCTCCCTGCTGCAGTCGGCGGATAAGCTCTCTCGCAGTACCCGAGATGTCCGCTTGCTGTAAGAGCCAGGAAACAATTACAACCCGCCTTGCCCCGGCATGGAGAATCCGGGGCAGGGTGGTGCCGTTGATGCCGCCAATGCAGAAGATGGGGAATCCGGGCAATTGTTCATGCACCTTTGCAATATCCTGCAGCCCAATGGCCGGCCGCCCCGGTTTGGTGCCGGTGGGGAAAAGCGGCCCGAAGCCGATGTAGTCTGCACCTTCCGCCCGCGCTGCGAGTGCTTGCTCCGGGCTGTGGGTGGAACGGCCGATGAGCATATCCTTCCCCACGATGCGGCGTACCTCTTCCAGCGACCCTCCATCTTGCCCTACATGGACGGCATCCGCTCCTATCTCTGCGGCCATTTCCGGATAATCGTTCAGCACAAAAATGACGCCGGCTTTTCGGCACATCGCTTGCATGAGCTTGGCCAATACTTTGGTTTCCGGTAAAGGAACATTCTTGGCTCTCAATTGGAGAATGCGCACGCCTCCTGCCAAAAGAGCTTCCGTGGTCGCGGCTACTTTTTCAGCGGGCGAGTAGCCCAAATCTACAATGCCGTAGAGGGTGGCTTGGTTTAGAATCTGCTGCATAGTACAGAAAAAAGAAAACGTCAGACTTTGCGGCGTGCCCATTTAAGCCCGTAAAGCATGTGGCGCAGGATGAGATATTCTACAATCATATCCGCAATGAAGAGCAGCCAAATACCCGTGAGGCTCAATGTTTCCGGCCAGAGGTTGTACCAGAGCATGAGGCATGCCCCGCGAATGAGCCCCATTCCCCCATAGGAAACCCACATTACCCGCCGCGTATCTCCGGCACCGCGCAGGCACATCTTGGTAATAAGCATGGCTGCGTAGAACGGCTCCACCAACAGAAAAATTTGCACCACCGGCACAGCAGCGGCCATAAGCCCGGGTGAATGTGCCGTGAATATCCCCACAAAAAACTCCGGGAAGAGTGCAAAGAAAACTCCCATGACCCCCATGAACAGAACACTGTATGTGGTACAGCGGCGTGCGGTTTCCAGTGCTAAGCGTACACTGCCCGCGCCTAAGTATTGCCCCATAAGGGTGGCTCCGGCCATGCCAATGGCAAAGCCGGGCAGAAAGCTCAGGGATTCGATGCGGATGGCAATATTGTGTGCCCCCACGGCTGCATCCCCAAGAGAGGAGATAACCCTCAATACGTATATCTGAATCAGCCAGATGCCGCCCACCTCAATCGCCTGCGGAATACCGATGCAGAGGATACGCCACATCATGCGCCAATCCGGGATGAGCGAGCGCCAGCACAGGAAGAGAGGCGGTACATAGCTGCTTTCCTGTGTGGCTAAATAGCTTTCAAAGGCTTCCGGCGTGCTGCCTTGGATGCGGTGGCACACATCTTGCCGCCGCCGCAGTAATATAGCCAGCAGAATGAGCGCGGCGGCGGCCATGCCGCCTATCATGCCCAGAGCAAGCCCTTCCACAAACAAACCGCATACCTGCACAAGGAACAGGCTAAAGATAATGTTCAACCCATCCACCACCAGCATGATGAAGAAGGGGGTCTTCGTATCCCCGGAGCCGCGCAAGGCTGCGTTTACGGCAAACACAAAGCCGGAGAAGATTGCCACCCAGCAGCCGGTGTACATATAGCGCATGGCTACTTCGTGCGCGTAATCACTTAATTGCAGAATATCCGTTACCAGCACATCCGCCGATACGTACATCAAAAAAGCGGAGAGTATGCCCGCCAAAAAACCCAGTACCGCCGCTTGGTTGGCAACGTAGTTGGCCTCGGCAAAACGGCGGGCACCCGTCATGCGGCTCACAATGGCCGTGGCACCCATGCCTACGGCACTTTGCATCAGGAACCCCAGCCACATCACATAACCCGTCACGCCGATGCCGGAGGCAATCTGAGTGGTGGTGGCATCGTCCGTTCCCATGTGTGTGGCCAGCACCAGTGAGATGGAAGCGCAGATAAAGCTCATTACCTGCTCCAGCAGGGGCCATAAGGCAATGGTGATAATTTGGCGCGGAAGGCTCTTGCCGGCCAGCTTACCACCCAGCTGCCCGCGCGATAGGGCCACTCGAATCTTGCCCTCTCTGCCGTCACCTGCACTCATGCGCTGCTATTAAAATACATTCCGGCTTCTTTGTACAGCTTAATCCGCCGTTACGGCGGATTAAGGGGTCTGTTTCAGATTTGCTGGTGTTTATGTCCGGTCTGGCGCGATACAATGAA
>CAYSYD010000134.1:1780-3696 GCA_964435145.1 uncultured Akkermansia sp. | reverse complement strand
TTACCGCCCATGAGGGTTCGGAAGCCACGGTGCGGGTGAAGGATGCCACGCTGAGGCATGGCAGATACAATATCACGCTGAATGCCGGTACTACACTGGAATTGGAGGGCTGCAACACCATTACGGCTGCCAATTTGGTGATGCAGGAGGGGAGTATTTTGCATTTTATCCCGGGAGAGGTAAACACCGAAAATGCGGCTTTGTCCTTGACCGGCACACTGTCTTTGGGCGGCGATATAACGCTTTCCTTGGAGGACGATTTGGATTACGGTGTGTACAAGCTGATGTCTTGGACATCTCTCTCCGGGGATGTAAGCCAATTGGACACGACAATGCCGGGGCATTATGAGTTGCGGCAGAATGGGAACAGCCTGAATTTGTTCGTGTGGCAGGATGTGGAGTTGAACAACGATGCCACGGAATGGAAGCTGAGCAATTCTGCCGTGCGTGCTGAGGTTTCAGATGAGCTGGTTTATAATACGGCATCTTTGGATGGGGGATATTATCAGGTTTCCGGCAGCGGCAGTTTGGGCGTGAGCGGATTGCTCTCCGTGACCGGCGGGGCGGATGTGACGCTCGATGTGGATACCATGGCTTCCTCTGTGGAGGTGGGGGATGATTCCACGCTGAGTCTCCGCAAGGGGCTGAATCTGCTTTCCCTGATGACGCTGGCGGAGGATGAGGAGGGCAGCACGGAGACCGGCAAGGCTATTTCCGTGGGGAGCCATGCGGAGCTGAGCCTGGCGGATGCCTCCCTGCTGGGGCAGGTGAGCCTGGCGGATGAGAGCTCCGAGGTGTACTACCAGACGCAGGCGGGGGATAAGCTGCTGCAGTTTAGCGGGGAGCTGGGTTCCGCCGGGTTGAATCTGACCACGGACGAGGACGGCAAAACGGTGCGAGCCACGGATAGCGCAGGCTTTACGGGGAATATTACCGTACTTTCCGGCACCACGCTGGTAAATGCCGCTTCTGCTACCACGGATGGGCTGCCCTTTGGCGATAATTATGCTACCGCACCGGAGAAGGTGCTGACGGTGCAGAATAATGCCACGCTGGATATCAACGGTCGCGAGACTTATTACCACGTGATGCTGGAGGAAGGTGCCACGCTGGCTAACAGCGGGACGGATGTCCATGAAAATTGGAAGGGACTTCCTGTTCTTAGCCTGAAGGGCAACGCTGCGGTGGAAGCCACCGGGCAGATTGCCATGGTGGGAGCTAGCTATGCCGAAACTTCCCTGAATCTGAATGGCCATACCCTCACCAAGAGCGGAGCCGGGAATTTCGTGCTGCGCAACACGAACATCGGAGCCGGTACACTGGCGGTGAATGAGGGCGTGCTGCGCCTCATGGGCAGCACCACCACGGCAGCAGACACCACCATGCAGGTCCACACCGGCGGCACGCTGTGGATTTCCGAAGGCACCGGCAGCTATGCGGGCAAGCTGAAGGTGAACGGCGGTTCTGTGTACCTGCTGGAGATGCCCTCTTCACGGGGCGGGGATAACATCACGGACGCTCAGGCGCTGGATTTGAGCGGGCTCTCCTCTCTGGAATTGGCAGGCGGCTTGCTTTCTTTCCGTGGTTCCCATGTGACGCTGGGCACGGTGGATGTAACAGCGGATAGTACGCTGCAACTCTGGGACCAAGAGGGTAGCGGAGGTGTGAGCGCCGCCGCCTCCACCATCGAAACGCTGAATGCGAATGCCGCGCTGAATCTGGCCACCACTTGGAAGAGTACGCTGGATATCAACGTACTCACGGGAGCCGGCAGCCTCTCGGTGGGCAGCAGCAAACAACAGCACACGGTGAACATTCAGGATATCAGCAATTACACCGGTTCCTTTGCTGTGAGCGGAAGCACCAGCACACTCTCGCTGAATCTGGGTGCTTCCGATGTGTTGGACGCCTCGCGG
>CAYSYD010000134.1:0-1680 GCA_964435145.1 uncultured Akkermansia sp. | reverse complement strand
TGTTGAAAGGCAGCGGAACCTACCGCTTCGGCGATATGGAGGATGTGACCGGCAGTGCCGCCGGCATGGCCGGGGTGGATTCGGACTCCGCCTGGACGGGGCGCGTGCTGCTGGAGAACATCACCGCCAAGGGAATGGAGCTGGATGATTTCGGCGGAGCCGGAAAGACCATCGACATCAACGGCGTAAGCGGCTGGTTCTCCTACGAAGATACCGTTGAAAGCCACTTGCGCCTGGGCGAAAACGGATTAACCGTATTGGATTCCAGCCTGAAAACCTATACCTACACCGGCGGGATGAGCGGCAGTGGTGATTTTACCATCAAGAGCAAAGCGGTGAACTCCTACACCGGTACCTATGAATTGAGCGGCGACCTCTCCGCCTGGGACGGCGCTTTCCTCGTGCAACAGAGCGAGGCGAACACCAACACCCCCACCATCATCCTGAACCTTACCGGCGGCGGCACGCTCTTTAGCGGAGCGGAGGGCAGCGGCGTCTTTATGGAACGCCCGGGAGAACTGCATGTGACTCTTGGTAATGCCGATGCTGCCACCACCATGAACGGCACCATCCTGAACACCGGCGTGACGGATACCGAAGGCACCACCACCTATGGCACACTGAACCTGACGGCCAATCACACCGTAACTTTCAACAACAGCGTGCAAGCCACCGCTATGACGCTGGGAGCAGGAGCCGCTGTGAGCCTGAACGACACCACCACACTCAGCACCCTCACGATGGGAGAAGGCGCCAAGCTTTCCTTGGGCAAAACAGCCATCCTTTCCGTGGGAACCATCAACGGTGCGCTGGAACTCTCCGGGCAAGGAACCTATAACCTCGGCACCGGCAAGAGCTTGGCTTCCGGCGTAACGCCGGGTGCCGATTGGACGGGCACCGTGCGCCTCACCGGTGCCACACTGGCCGGAGACACACTGGCGGGGCTGAGTACGGAGCAATCCACCGTGGAACTCTGCGGCGTGAGCGGCTACCTGAGCCGAGCCGACAGCGAGACAGGTGCGCAAACCTATGCCGCCAACCTGAAACTGACAGATAACGGCAGCACCGTGGCATGGTCCATGGACAACGGGTATAACGGAGATATCCGAACCTTCAGCGGAGACATCTCCGGCACCGGTACACTGCAGCGCACATCCTACAAGGGAACAAAGCAAACACTCATCTTTACCGGCGACACCTCCGGCTGGAAGGGCACCTTGCAGCACAGCCCGGGTTCCTCTTACAATAGCGGAGCCCTCGTGAGTACAGACGTCACCTTTAGCGGCACCGCCGAGCTGAATGTGGAACTCTCGACGAACGGCAAGGGCGAGTTCTATGTGACGCTGGATGATGAACACCTTGCCGCAGGCAGCACGGTGACGGTGAATAAGGACATCCAATCCACCACCCTGACGGTGACAGAAGGCACCACAGCCATACTGAAAGCCAAGGCAATCCAATCCACCACCACGCTGAGCGCCACGGAAGGCGGCACCGCCACACTCTCCGGGGTGAAAGCCAGTGCCGGCGCCTTGGAAGGCTTGGGAGATGATGCCGCCGTTAAGGGACTCCGAATTGACACCACGAAAGAAGTCTACGGTATTAATCATGTAACATTGCAAGGAGTGCATTTCTCCGCAGCACTGGCCACGCTGACGCTGACGGATGTGAGCTTCGATA
>CAYSYD010000133.1:0-3738 GCA_964435145.1 uncultured Akkermansia sp. | reverse complement strand
GTATCGCGCCAGACCGGACATAAACACCAGCAAATCTGAAACAGACCCGGAAAAACAGCGTTTAACTACATTTCCTGTTTGCAAGATTATGGAAATGTGGTAGAATATCGCTGGTAGTACATGAAAACACTGGATCGCTACATTCTTCGCCAACTTATTACCGTCACCTTTCTTGGGGTACTTTCTCTGACGATGCTCCTCCTGTTGGGGCAGTTGTTCAAAGAATTGCACACTCTCTTGGTTGAAAGCGGAGCACCGCCCAGTATTGTGATTGATTTCATTCTTCAGGTGATTCCCTTCTCCCTCACCTTCTCCGTACCATGGGGCTTCCTCACGGCGGTGCTGCTGGTGTACGGGCGCTTGGCCGCAGATAATGAGCTTACCTCTTTCCGCATGGCCGGATTAAGCCTCTGGCGCCTCAGTGCCCCGGCCATTGGCATGGGAATTGCCCTCTCGGGGCTTTGTTATTACATTAACATCGATGTGGCACCTCAGGGAAAAAATGCCATGAGTTCGCTCGTCATCAAAGCAGCCATGGATAATCCCAGGCATCTTCTCAACGCCAGCCAAAACGCAGTCAAACTGGATAAAGTGCAGCTATACATCGAGCATAGAGAAGGAGATGAGCTGCGAGGGCTGCACATCTACCCGGAGAAAAAAGGAGCCGGTCTGGGTACTGATTTTGATGCTATTCATGCAGAAGCCGCGCAAATTGGTCAGTTCGATGTCAAATCGCGTATTCTTGAGCTTACGCTGAAAAATGCCACCATTGAGCGCTCGGACGGGGGGCTGACAGATTTACCGCTCATTGCCAGCATGCCTCTGCGCGTACATATCCCCATCCGCACTCAGCGCAAGCTGAAACCTAACCGCTTTACTAACAGTGAAATCGCCTATGTATTGGAACATTATCCCTTTGCCCTTGCGGCCAATCGAGACAAGATGAACCAGTACGAACGCATAGCCAAGAACAACCCGCCTTTCCCCTGCGCTGCCCATCTCTGGTCGGAGGCATCTAAGGATGCTCATTATTATCAAAGCCAAATGGATAAGAAGAACCAGCGAGCCTTCCGCACAGAAGGTGTGCAGCGAGCATCCTTTGCCTGTGCCTGCTTTGTATTCTCGCTCATAGGCGTTCCGCTGGCCATTACGGCTCGCCGCCGCGACACCTCCACCGGCTTTGCCATAGGCATTCTGGTGGCGGCCATTTACTTCATGGCGCTTGTATTCTGCGAACTTTCCCGCAAATCTGCGGGCATTACGCCGTACATTGTGCTTTGGCTGCCCAATGTACTCACAATTGCCTTTGCCATTTGGCAACACCAAAAAGCCAAATTCCGAGGCTAATCCTTCCGGTCGTCAACGCACAATTATTCTTCCTGCGGCACATGGTGAGCCCCACCATGTGCCGTTTTTTGCATTGCCCACATATGGGCAATACGAGCAGATGATTTTTACTCTGGACTTTGCCCCTCAAAAAAGGCATCTATCTATGCGGACGCAGCGGTGTCCACTACCCTAATAAAAAGCCCTCCCTTTTCTTGGTGTTTGAACAAACAGCTCAGTAGAGGGAGGGCTCTCACATTGAAGGCTATACCATCCTATGGGGCATAAGATGCATTTGCCGCATAAAGCCGATGAATGGTACAGGATGTCCCCGTGGCGGAAGCATAAATGCCATTTTTTCCCTCTGCCGGAGTGGCGGGAAGCCCCTGCCCGATGAGCGTCTTATCCAGCCACACATAAAATCCCCCGGGGATATTTTTGCCGGAATCCCCCGCATGCCACACAATACGAATGGAGGAGGAATGAAGCGCAGACGCATCCAAACAGTACAATACCTTCTTACCCCAAGAAATGTGGGCTTCATCCACGGTTAAAGTCCCGCTCTGTGCGCCGTCTGCCACAGAGATGTGCAAAGCACGCTTACCCGGCGAAAGCCAGCCACCGCGAGCGCCATCCCCCACAGAACAGCGAAACTCCACGGAAGCCCCCTGCCCCGGAGAAAATTTTACATTGCCTAAGCGGCGAGTCTTATCCCCCACTTTCTGAGAGCGGAGTAATTTCACCTGTTTCCAAAAATCCGCTTTGCGAGAAGCTCGCGGCAAACCGGCAGTGCGGCCGCCCAGCCCCATGGCTTTTTCCAAGTTGCCGGCGATAATAATGGAACCCTGTTCCCCCGGGTGAAGTCCATCCACTCCTCGTTTGCGGAAGAAATCATCGTGCCCCATAAATGGCGTCTCGGCAGCCAAATCGACGAGGCCCGTATTTGATTCCACGTAACGAACATTCTTGCCGGTGCTGCGGGCGTATTCCTCCACCCAGCGGGCCAAAAGCCGATTATACTGCTCCACTGCCACATGGCGTTCCGGTTCGTTGTTATTGGAATGGAATCCCCAAGTCGGCACGGAGAGGATGTAAAGCACATCCCCCTTATCCCGCAGCAAATCCTCCGCAATTTTTCCCATGGTTCCCCAGCTGCCATCCGGAGTACGGCTGTATCCCCGCCCTGTGTGCGATACCCTCCCCCCCAATAACTTTTGCATTTTAGCAGAAAAATCATCATTATTATAACCACGGTCGGACAGTAAGTCATTCGTCCCCATCAGGCACACAAACGTGTCACAATTAAAGGATGCTGCAGCGGAAGATGTGGAATGGCCACCATAGTTGACCCCGCTTCCGGCCGCAGAGCCGGAGATAATATTGTGCGTACGGCCGGAGGACTGTGCCAAATGCAAATTAGGGAACAGGCACCCGGCATAACTGTTGCCGGCATCGGAAGTATCCATGCGGGCATATGCCGGCGTATAACCCTCTCTCGGACCTACTATTTCATACTCCACCCCATTATCCACCAAAGTTTTGAAAAGTTGCCAGCGCCATGTTTGGTCGCACACACCATGCGTAATGGAATCTCCGCAGAACATCACACGTCCAATACTTTCTTTTGCACGGCGCGAAAAAGGTTTTGTGTAATCCTGAGGAGCATCATAGCCGGCAGTGTTCAGGGTTGATGGGGTGTGTAACTGAACGCCGCAAACATAATTGGTATTGACCTGATAAGCCCGGGTAGACACAGCAAGAGAGGTGCGTAAATCCGGAGCTTGGTACAATGTATGCCAAGAGCCGCCCTTAAAAGCACGCATTTGGAATCCGCGGGAGGGGTTGAAGGCAAGGCGCAGACGCACACGCCCCTGCTCATCCGCGTATTCCCGCAATTGTTGTTCCTCCACGGGCGGAACTTTTCCCTGCCATACGGATTGATTCCAATATCCGGTTAATAGGGGAAGCCTTGTGCTATGCTGCATTTCCGCCACGCTATCAGCCATCCCCAGAGCAAACACACGGCCATCCTTCAACTCTAATTCCCAACGAACAAAGGGACGCCCAGGCACATAATCGTTAGAATTCACATAACTCCGCAAAGATTCTAAATCCACCACCACCTCCAGCTCACTCTCGGCCGGGGATTGTACAGAAAACCCTCCTGCACCATTGTAAATAATCCCCTTTTTTTCATCACAAAACTTTACCCGCAAATCCGTATACAAAGCATCTGCCCATACGGAGGCCATCCCCAAACATGCCACTGCTATAAGGTATACGCTACGAAACATGCTTTATCCCTACCATATAACCCTGCATTTAGCAAGCATATTTCTTCATCTGGTACACATAGCCACCTGTGTCCCAAAGTTTCCCGGCTCATAAGGCGAAAGCCCGATGAGAACAGGA
>CAYSYD010000132.1:0-3751 GCA_964435145.1 uncultured Akkermansia sp. | reverse complement strand
ATATCTCTAGGCATAAATTGCGAATTGTTGACTTGCGGGCACACATTCTACACTAATCTTCGCTATCGTCAAGCGAAATTGCGTTTTTCATGTCATTTTGCAAGTCAGCATACCCTACATGGTCCTGTTTTTTGGCTCTGTAATTGGCATAGGAACCGTATTTTTTCTCGTATTCCTCCTGGCATTTTACGGTAAGGCGGCAGAAGGGGCGCACCTGCAAGCGTTTTTTGGGAATGGGGTCCAAGGAAATTTCGCAGATGCCGTAAGTGCCGCGGCGAATACGCTCCAAGGCGGCATCGATTTCGAAAAGTTGTTCGCGGTCCTTATCCAACAGCCGGATAGTGAGGTCGCGCACCTCGGCTTCGCTGCCTGCATCGCCAATATGCTGGCCGGAGGAGGAGGAGACATTGGAAGCACCGCTGCGGAGGTGGTCGCGGGTAACATTCTGCATGTTCGGCAGCATGCTATCGCGCAGCTGGAGGAGGGCCTCCTTCTGCTTTTTCAGGAAAGCGGGCCATTCCGGGTCTGCTTTAAGCAGGGCAAGAGTCTCTCGGAGTTTTTTCACGCGGGCTTTCTCCTCCGCCGTAAGGGTTTCCCGAACCGGTTTTTTGACTGCGGGGATCTTGGCAGGCTCTTCTGCGGGCTTTTTGGCAGCAGGTACTTTTTTAGCCGGTTCCGCAGCTTTCTTGGGGGCAGCTTTTTTGGCGGCGGGGGCTTTTTTGGCAGGAGCCTCTGCCTTGTCTGTTGTTTTTTTCTTATTCGTGGTAGCCATTTGCTGTTGAGTGCGTGAGAATGGAAGCCGCACCTGTGTGTAGACGATGCGTGTGAACTTGTCACGCTACTATCACAAATAGAAATAAAATTCAAGTAAAAATTGCATCTTCCGGCGATAAAGTCAGCAGGTAAGACGCAGGAATCACAAAATCGGGAGATAGTCTTTTTTTGGAGTTGCTCGTTAGGTCATGGCTATGCTAGAATCACACCAATATGGTGACGGAGCGCAAGACTGGGGTGCTGATGCCGCTGTTTTCCCTGCGGCGGGATGGGGATGCCGGTATAGGCGATTTGGCGGCATTGAAAGAATGGGTGGATTGGGCAGCGGAAAACGGGGTAGGTTTTTTGCAATTACTACCGGTGAACTCGCTGGGGGAAGAGGATGCACCATCCCCGTATTCATCTACCAGTTCCGTGGCATTGGAACCGCTTTATCTCACGCTGGAGGATATACCCGGCATGCCCACGCCTCTTCCTCCCTATGCGGAGGATATGCCGCCGCAGCAGTTGCCCGGCGGGCGGGATTATGTGGATTATACCCGAGTGCGCACCTACAAGCGTTACTGGTTTCGGCAGGCGTGGCGGCGTTTTGAGACGGAGCCGGAGTTTGCAGCCATGCGGGAGGAATTTGCTGCATGGTGCCGGGAAGAGGGCGGGTGGCTGGAGGACTATTCCACCTATTGTGTGGCGTCGTATGGGTTCGGTACGGCTGCATGGTGGCTTTGGCCGGAGCAAAATACGGATGTGATTCGGCGTATCGTCCATGAATGCACGGATTCCCGCGACCAGAAGCGCTTTCAGCAGTGGTTGCAGTGGCTGTGTGCCCGCCAGTGGGCGGAGGTGCGCACTTATGCGGATGCGCGGGGGGTACTCCTCATGGGGGATGTGCCTATTGGTATTTCCGTGGCGAGTGCGGATGTGTTTTTCGAGCGATACCTCTTCGATATGGAGTGGAGTGGTGGCGCGCCGGCGGAAGGTAATTTTGCAGAGGAGCCCTTTACGGCCAAATGGGGGCAGAATTGGGGGATTCCGCTGTATCGGTGGGAGGTGATGGAGAAGGATGGCTTTGCATGGTGGAACCGCCGTATCCGAAAGTTGGCGGAGGTGTTTCGCATGTATCGTATAGACCATATTCTGGGGTTTTACCGCATATACGCCTTCCCGTGGATGCCGGATCGTAACGCGGAATTCCTGCATTTAAGTGAGGACGAAGCGGCGGCTCGCTGCGGAGGAAGACGCCCCGGTTTTCGCCCGCGTCCCGATTGGCGGGAGGAGGACCGCCGTGCCAACTTGGCGCAGGGAGATTACCTGCTGCGCCGCCTTTTGGCCGCAGCACCGGGCTTGCGGGTGATTGGGGAGGATTTGGGCTGTGTGCCGGATTATGTGCGGCCGGATCTTTCCTGCCTGCGGATTGCCGGATTTAAAATCCCCCATTGGGAGATTGATGCGCACGAGCGCATTGTGCAGGGGAACACGTATAGCCCATGCTCCTTTGCAACCTATGCCACGCACGATTTTCCCCCGCTGTGCAATGATTGGGCAGACTGGTACGCCCAAGTGGAGGCTGCCCGCGCGGCTATGCTGGAGCCCACACTCTCCCCGGAAACGTTGCGCGAGCGCCGGGATGCCGGCAAAAATTGTGCCCGTGTGTTGGCTTGGTTGGGGGATTTTGCCGGCTTATCCCGCCGGGAAAGCATCGTTCCCTGGGGACAGGAAATCAAAACCAGCCTCATCCGAGCCTTGTTGGCGAGCCGCTCCGCTTATGCTGCGCTCATGTGGACGGAGCTTTTCGATGTGCCTGTGCGCTTGAATACCCCCGGCACAGAGGGCGGCACTAATTGGCGCCCGCGCATGCCCTTTACCGCTGCCCAGGCGGCTGCCATGCCCCAGAGTGCCTGGCTGAAGACGCTCTCCGCAGCTACGGAACGGTGTTGAAAAGCACACCGGGCAGGAATGCCTCCTACCCGGTGTGCTAATATAGTGAATCGTTTGCTTTAGAAACGGTAGCCGAAGCCGAACTGGATAACCGGATAGACAAACAGGTCGTCCGCGATTTCAAAGAAATCCTTGCCTTCCTCACGGATGGTGTCCTCCAGCATGCTGTTGTTTACATCCACCCAAGTGCCGTTCTGCTTTTCTTTAATGTTACCGGTATGGCTTACCACCATGGAGCCGGAACCGATGAAGTTTACACCAATATCGCAGGTGAAATAGAAGGAGCGGTCGCCTTCGCCATCGCTGGACCAGCCGATGCCGATGTAGGGCTGCACTTTATTCCACTCGTACTCGGCCTTCACGGAAGCCTTATCGCCCGTTACTTGGTATTCCTTGCCGCCGAATTCGTACTCCCCGGTATATTGGCCGAGGTTATCCATGATACCTGTGGCATCCAAGGAAAGTTCGCTGAAGTTCAGACCCGCAGAAATGCGGAATACGCCGCCAAAAGGATGGTAGTCGAAGATAATGCCGGCGTTGCTGCCGTTGAATTCAAATTCGCCGTCCACATCGCTCCAAGTATCCTCGTGCGTGTAGCCGAGGTAGGCGCCGCGCACACGCATCTTGAAGTATTCGTTGAACTCATAACCAAGGGACATGCCCACACCTTGAGTACCCACGTTGATGTCAACCATCACGCCAAGGGCATTGCCTCCTCTTTCTGCCGGCGGAAGGATGGCCTGCTGCTGTTCAGCCGGGGCGGTGATGTTATTTTGCTGGCTGCTGGCCAGAGAGGGGTCTACAATAGTGGTGGCAGAGGCTAAGCCACAGCCAAACGCGAGTACAATGATGCTCTTCTTCATGGTAGTCTATCAAAAATAGAATTATTTTGCCCCAAGTGGCTGAAAATCAATTTTCTTTTCGGCATAGGGCAGGGGTAGGATGCACTTTCTTCTTCCATTTGTCAAGAAGGAAATGTTATTTTGTTGGACTTTTTTCAGATTTGCTGACAAAGGGGGAGTAACTTTAACCTCAAAAATGG
>CAYSYD010000131.1:0-3853 GCA_964435145.1 uncultured Akkermansia sp. | reverse complement strand
GCACTTTCACCGTGAAGGAAGTGAAGCCCAAGGTTGGCCGCAACCCCAAGGACCCCGCCAAGAATGTTCCGATTCCTGCCCGCACGGTGGTGAAGTTCAAGGTTGGTAAGAACCTTAAGGATGCTGCCGCTCAGGTTTCTAAATAATCAGCTTTTCAGTCTGAGTGCTAGTGAACAAGGACGTTTCTAACATATAATGTTAGGGGCGTCCTTGTCCTGTGATAATAGGTCACGAAAATTTTCTCTCCCTTTATACCATAACCATGTCCGATACGAAGTTAAGAATAGCAGTTCAGTCCAAAGGTCGGCTGAATGAGGATACCATGTCTCTTTTGGCGGAGGCCGGCATCAAGGTAAGTGCCTCCAAGAGAACCCTGCTGGCTGCAGCACGCAAGTTCCCGATGGAGGTGCTATTCCTCCGGGATGATGATATTCCCCAGACGGTGGCAGATGGTGTGGCGGATATTGGTGTGGTGGGGTTGAATGAGTTTGAGGAGCGAGCAGCCGATGCGGAGGTGGTGAAGTCTTTGGGCTTTAGTGGTTGCCGCCTTTCCATAGCCATTCCTAAGGAGATAGAATACACCGGGGCAGGCTGGCTGCAAGGGCGGAAGATAGCCACATCGTATCCCGGCATATTGCGCCGCTGGTTGGAAGGGCAGGGCGTGCAGGCGGAGATTCATGTGATTACCGGCTCTGTGGAAATTTCCACCGGGATTGGATTGGCGGATGCGATTTTTGACATTGTGAGTTCCGGCTCCACGCTGGTGAGCAACAACCTCAAGGAGGTGGAGGTGGTGCTGCAAAGTGAGGCGGTACTCATTGCTCACAAGGGGCTTTCTGCAGAGAAGCAGGCCATATTGGAGAAGCTGCTTTTCCGCATGGATGCCGTGATGAGCGCCTCCGATAAGCGCTATGTGCTGATGAATGCACCGAAGGACCATTTGGAGCAGATCCTTTCCGTGCTGCCGGGCATAAAGAGCCCCACGGTAATGCCGCTGGCACAGGAGGGGTGGTGCAGTATTCACACCGTGCTGGATGAGCAGTGCTTCTGGGATATTATCGGGCGGCTTAAGGAGGCCGGTGCAGAGGGGATTCTCGTACTGCCCATTGAGAAGATGATTCTCTGATAATTACCAGCGTATGAACATTTACACGGAACCCACACGCGAACAGTGGGCGGAGCTGGTGCGCCGCCCTGCGTTTGATGTTACCCGGCTTTTTGATGTGGTGCGCCCCATTATGGAGGCGGTGCGGGAGCAGGGGGATGAAGCCTTGCGGGCATATGGGCTCCGTTTCGATAAGGTGGAACTCTCGGCGCCGGAAGTCTCCCCGGAAGAGATGGAAGAAGCCTCCGCTCTCGTCCCTGCGGCGTTGAAGGAAGCCATCTCCCAAGCCTATCGGAATGTGTACAGCTTTCACCACATGCAGCTTAGTGAGCCCTCCCGCCGCTTGGAGACGGCACCCGGAGTGCTTTGCGAGCAGCGCACCTTACCCATTCGGCGTGTAGGCTTGTATGTGCCGGGCGGGCAGGCTCCCTTGTTCTCCACAGTGCTTATGCTGGCTATTCCGGCACAGGTGGCCGGGTGCGGGGAAGTGGTGCTTTGCACGCCTCCCGGGCGGGATGGGAAAGTGCATCCTGCCATTTTGTATGCAGCCCGGGTATGCGGGGTGCAGCGTGTGTTCAAAGTGGGTGGGGCGCAGGCCGTGGCTGCCATGGCGTATGGCACGGAGTCCGTGCCGAAGGTGGATAAGATTTTTGGCCCGGGAAATGCATATGTTACGGCAGCGAAGCAGCTGGCTTCCCTTTCCGGGGTGGCGATTGATATGCCGGCCGGCCCCAGCGAGGTGGAGGTGCTGGCGGATGCTTCTTGCGTGCCCGCCTTTGTGGCGGCTGATTTGCTGAGCCAGGCGGAGCATGGCCCGGATAGCCAAGCCATGCTGGTGACGACGGATGCCGCTGTGGCCGCAGCTGTGGCGGCGGAGGTGGAAGCGCAGCTTGCAGCTTTGCCGCGCAAGGAAATTGCGGCACAGTCCATTGCCAATAGTCGCATTATTGTGCTGGCGGATGCGCAGGCTGCCATCGATTTCACGAATGCATATGCCCCGGAACACCTGATTATTGCCATGGAGGATGCCGCCGCCGTGGCGGAATCTGCCATCAATGCCGGTTCTATTTTTCTGGGAAATTACAGTTGTGAGAGCGCGGGGGACTATGCCAGCGGCACAAATCACACTCTGCCCACAATGGGGTGTGTGCGGGCGTACAGCAGTTTGTGTGTAGATAGCTTCCAGCGCAAGCTCACCCTCCAAACGCTTAGCCCGCAAGGCATCCGCAGCATTGGCCGTACGGTGGAGTGCATGGCGCAGGCAGAGCATTTGGAGGCACATGCTCGTGCCATGAGCCTCCGCATGCAGGCGGTGGCTTCCATGCCGGAGGAGTCCCACCCCACCACGGGGATTGCCGCATTAGCACGCCCGAACATTTTGGCGCTTAAACCGTACAGCTCTGCTCGCGATGAGTACGCAGGGAAAGCGGCGCATGTGTTCTTGGATGCGAACGAGTGTCCGCATAATGCGCCTTTTAACCGCTATCCGGACCCGCTGCAATGGGAGTTGAAACAAAAGATTTCCGCCTATAAGGGCGTGGCGCCGGAGCGTATTTTTCTGGGCAATGGCAGCGATGAGGCTATCGACCTCATCTTCCGAACCTTCTGCACCCCGGGGGTGGATCAGGTGGCGGCCATTGCTCCCTCCTACGGCATGTACCAAGTGTGTGCGGATATAAACCATGTGGAATATCGGAAGTGCTATTTGGGGGCGGATTACAGCTTCGATGGGGCATCCTTTGTGCAGCAGTACGGTGGACCGCAGGTGAAGGTTCTTTTCCTGTGCAGCCCGAATAACCCTACGGGGAACCTGCTGCCGCCGGCGGAAATTCGTAAGGTTCTGGATGCGTTCCACGGCATTGTGGTGGTGGACGAGGCTTACATCGATTTTGCCCCGGCCGGCTTTTCCGCTATGGCTCTGCTGGAGGAATATCCCCGCTTGATTGTGCTGAATACTTTCTCCAAGGCCTGGGCCTCGGCCGGGATTCGCTTGGGTATGGCCTTGGCGCATCCGGAGGTGATAGCCCTTTTCAACAAGGTGAAGTATCCCTACAATGTGAACGTGCTGACCCAGCGTGCCGCCATGGAACGCTTGGAGCATATGGAGGAGATTCACGCATGGGTGGCGGAAGCTTTGGCCGAGCGCTCCCGTATGATGGAGGCCGTGGCGGCTCTTCCTATTTGCCGCAAGATGTATCCCAGCGAGGCAAACTTCTTCCTGATGCAGGTGACGGATGCGAACCGTATCTACGATGCGCTGGTGGAGCAGGGGATTATTGTTCGCAACCGCCACCGTGTGGAATGCTGCGAAAATTGCCTGCGTATCACCATTGGTACCCCGGCGGAAAACGATGAACTCCTCACCGCGCTCAAGCAATTCTGACGATGAAGAAAAAGGCTCTTTTTATCGATAGGGACGGCACACTCATCCGCGAACCTGAGGACGAGCAGATAGACTCTTTCGAAAAGCTCTCCTTTGTTCCCGGAGCCATTCGGGCTCTTGCCACATTACGCGAGCTGACGGATTATGAGCTGGTGATGGTGAGCAATCAGGATGGTCTGGGCACGCCCGCATTCCCGGAGTCCGCTTTCCGCCCGGTGCAGAACTTTATCCTCGAAACCCTGCGGGGGGAGGGCGTGGTGTTCGATGCTATCCACATCGACCGCCACTTCCCGCAGGACAATGCACCCACCCGCAAGCCCGGCACAGCCATGCTCACGGAGTATATGGACGGCTCCTACGATATG
>CAYSYD010000130.1:0-4061 GCA_964435145.1 uncultured Akkermansia sp. | reverse complement strand
GTGGTATTAAAATCTACACCACCATCGACCGCCGTATGCAGGAGGCCGCAGAGAAAGCGCTGGTGAGCCGCTTGGAGGAAATAGAACAGCACAAGGATTATAAACACGTCCGCTTTACGGATGTATCCGATCCACGCTGTGCGCAGCATCGTTATGTGGATGGTGCTGTGTACGCCGTGGATAACCATACCGGGGCTGTGCTGGTGTATGTGGGCGGGCGTAGTTTTGACAGGGATAACTTCGATATCATCGAATCCGGCCGTCGCTCCGTGGGTACGGCCATGCTGCCTTTCCTGTACATGTGTGCCTACGATAACGGCTATTCTCCATGCTCTCGTTTGCTGGATGATGCCATGGATAACCGCTTGGCCGGCATTGGCGGAACCGAGGGTATACTTGGCGAATGGGGTATGGAAGTGGAAAAAGGGCGTTATCTGGATTCTGTCACAACGCGCCAGAGTTTAGAATGGTCAAAAATAGCTGCCTCTGCCCGTCTGGGCATTGCTCTTGGCTCCCACCCGCAGAAGGGGGCAAAGGCCTTCCAAAATACTCTGCAAGCCGTGGGTATTACCCCCCCGCCGCGTAATCCTTCCAGTACGGAGGCAAAACCACAGTATTATCCCCGTGTTTATCTTGGTACGGAGCCGGTCTCTCTTAAGGAGGTTACAATGGCCTACACCGTGTTCCCCAATGCCGGGACTCGTCCCATTGCCCCGTATATTGTGGCTAAAATTACGGATAGCAATGGAAAGATTCTGTGGGAAAATCCCCTCTCTGTCTCCCATCGCAAGGTGAGGAGTACCGGCGCCTGCACTGCATATCGCTTGCATTCCATTATGAGGGAATCCTTGGAAAAAGGTTCTGCCCAGCGGGTGCGCCCCCTGCTGCCGGATTCCTTTGGCGGTGCAGTTAAGAGCGGCACTAATTATGATTTTTCGGATACGGCTTTGTTTGGTTACACCTCTTCCTTTACTTGTGGTATTTGGGTGGGGTTCCTGAACGACCACCACCCCATATATCCGGGTGCTTTTGGCTCTGATACTTGTGGTCCCATTCTGGCATCGATTCTTCAGGCATCTGCCGGGCGCATGGAGGATAAGAATATCTCGATTCCGGCAGATACGGAAGAAGTGGAAATCTGCACATCTTCCGGCCAAATTGCCACTAATTTCTGCTTTGAATCAACAATGAAGGATGGCAAGCCCGGCTATGTCCGAACCACATACCGGGAGTATTTCCCCAAGGGGGATGTATCTTTGGGGCATTGTGCCGTTCATGGGGATGGCAGTCCCTCCCTTACGGATTTTCTGGACATGAACTCCGGTACGCTGAGTTCCTCCCGAGTACTTCCCGTGGTGCCGATTTTGCCCAGGACTCCGGCGCTCATAGGTGAAGACCCCTACGATTCCGAGCTTACCCTCAATCCTCGTTATAAGGATGCAGCCGCTTTAGCGGAATCCTCCGGTATGGCGGAGGAAATCTCCGCTGCAGATGATGATACCCCGGAGGAGGTGACGCCTACCGCTGTGGATAGTAATCTGGAGCTTCCCCGGCCGAGCCCGCTTAGGCATTTACCCCTTGTTCCCCTTCAGTTGTAATTTTTTTCGATACCATGAATAACACTCAATCACTGGCAGCCACTCAGGAAAAGGCGTTCCGTATTAACATGGATCGCCAAGTCTATGGCTCATTTGCAGAAATCGGAGCAGGACAGGAAACGGCCAATTGGTTTTTCCGTTCTTCCGGTGCTGCCGGCACCGTGGCAAAGACAATCTCTGCTTATGATATGACGGTGAGTGATACTTTGTACGGCCCGGTGCGCCGTTATGTATCCGAGGAGCGCCTGAAGCAGATGATGGATTATGAGTATACGCAGCTCATCAATCGCTTGGGGGATAAGCGCGGCAAGGATACCTGCTTTTTCTCCTTCTGCAATACCGTCAAATGCAAGGGGTATCGAGATAATGGTCCTTGGTCTGCGTGGGTGGGTGTTCGCTTCCAACTCCGCCCCGAGGCTGAGCCTAGCGATTTCGTGATGCATGTGCGCCTGCTGGTGCCGGACCACGATGTGCAGATGCGCATTTTAGGCATTCTTGGAGTGAACTTGCTGCATGCCATTTTTTACGACCGCGATGGAATGGATAAGTTCGTTAACAGCGTGGGAGATAATTTGGACCCGGCCTTTTTCGAGGTCGACTTTATGCGTTTTTCCGGGAATGGCTTTGCCATGTTCGATAACCGCATTCTCGCGTTGCAGTTAGTGCGCAGTGGCTTGAGCCATGCTACCATCCTTTGCCCGGATGGCACTGTGGCACAGCCTGCGGATTTGTTGTACAAACGCCCGATTGTGCTGATGCGCGGCAGTTTCCTGCCTCTCTGTAAGATTCACTTGGAGATGATGGATAGTGTGCGCCACAAGTTCTGCGAGGAGCTGTCGGAGGAAGCTCAATCCAAGGTGGTGGATATTTGTGAAATTTCTCTTTCAAACCTGTTGCGAGGGCAGGGAAATGAGGTGGATTTACTGGATTTCCTGGACCGTGCGGATGCGTTGGCTGCTTTGGGTAAGACTGTGCTTGTGACTAACATGCCTTATTTCGAGCGCATTACCACACTTCTCAATGAGTTTACCAAGGAGCCCGTGGCTATTGCGCTCTCCATCGGATTGCTGAACGAACTCTTTAAGGAAAAATGGGCAGATGCCCCGGGTGGCATTTTGGCCAGTATGGGGCACATTTTTGTGAATAAGACGAAGTTTTACGTTACTCCGTGGATTAACAGAAGCACGGGTGAGTTTGTTACGGCGGGAACTTATCGAGCCCCGGAGAAGTACCACTATCTCTATCGGCATTTGCGCGAAAACGGTAACATTGTGGAAGTGCCCTATTTTAACCAGAAGTTGCTATTCCGCACCCCTCGGGATATTATCCGCATGATTCAGGAGGGGGATGCGACTTGGAAGGAATACGTGCCGGAGGCCGCATACCGTATGGTGGAACACATTAAGGGAGGAGAAAGCTAATGCCTTGCCCCGCAGCGGAGGATTTTCCCATTCTTGCCACGAAGGTAGGCAAGCATCCCCTTGTGTACTTAGACAATGCCGCCACCACGCAAAAACCAGTGCAAGTGCTGGAGGCAGAGCGGCGTTACTACACGCAGCAAAATTCCAACATTCACCGTGGGGCTCACTACCTGAGCCGATTAGCCACAGAGGAACACGAGGCTGCGCGCTCTACTGTGGCAGAGTTCCTGCACGCCGGCTCACCCGGGGAGATTATCTTCACCTCCGGTTGCACGGCAGGCATCAATTTAGTAGCTCAGGTGCTGGCTCTTTCCGGTATGGTGAGGGCAGGAGATGAAATCTTGGTAAGTACGGATTCTCACCATTCCAACATTGTACCGTGGCAAATGCTTTGCGAGCGCACGGGGGCAGTGCTGCACCCTATCCCGCTGACTCCGGAATTGCAATTCGATATGGCTGCGTACGAGGGGATGCTCTCCGCTTCCACAAGAATTGTCTCTATCCCCCATATCTCCAATGCTTTGGGTGCCGTTAATCCTGTGCCGCAAATTATTGCCGCCGCCAGAAGGAATAATCCCGATACGCTGATTTTGGTGGATGGAGCCCAGAGTACAGCCCATCTCCCTGTAAATGTGCAGGAACTCGGCTGCGATTTTTACACTTTTTCCGGCCATAAGGTGTATGCCCCCACGGGTACCGGTGCCCTTTGGGGGCGGAAATCCCTCTTGGAGCAGCTTCCTCCGTGGCAGGGCGGTGGCGAAATGATTAGTGAAGTTACCTTCGCCCGTACCACCTACAATACCCTTCCTTTCAAATATGAGGCCGGTACCCCTAACATTGCCGGCAATATCGTCTTGGCTGAGGCCTTGCGCTATGTGCAGCAAATCGGACTGCGGGAGATAGATGCCCACGAATCCGAGCTGACTCGTCTCCTGTACGATGGTTTGGAATCCCTTGGTGGTATCCGTATCCTTGGCCCCAAAGAACCCCGGGGTGCCCTCATTTCCATTACCGTACCCGGTGTTCACCATTATGATTTGGG
>CAYSYD010000129.1:0-4158 GCA_964435145.1 uncultured Akkermansia sp. | reverse complement strand
CGCTGGAGTACCCCGGCGAGGCACTCGTGAGTTTCAGCATTCAGTCCATCATGACCGATTGGCATAACACTCTGCATGGGTATCTGAATAATCCGCCTGTGCCGGGGAGCCCGGAGCATGCGCGGGATATGGTAGTGTGCCCTACCCCTGCGGTGATGCAGATGGTGGGCGCTAAGGGACTGGACATGGTGGTAACACCCGGTGTGCTGGATAAGGTGATGAAAGGTAAGCATGCGGTGAGCGTGGCTGCGCTGGAGCAGTTACCTGCGGCTCTTGCTGACCCTATTTGCATTGCCGTGTCGGATACTCCGGGATGCTTGGAGGTGGTAACAGAACTGAAAGAAGGGCAGCACAATGTGCTGGTCGCTGTGCAGCTGAATTCTCATCAAACAAACAATACTCTGGTGAAAGTAAACCGAATTGCCAGTATGTATGGCAAGGAGAGGATTGCCAGTCTCTTGTCTCGCCCGATGCTGTATTGGGACAAAGCAAAAGCACGCCCTTGGTTGGCTTCTTACAGGCTCCAATTGCCTGCAATTATCCAGCCGAAGCGTGCTTCCGGGAGGAGGATACTAAATCAGGAGGATTTAGTCAAGTACAAAATGGAGAAAAGCTTGAGTTTTGCTCTGGAGCCCTACACACCCGCAGAGCTGGCAGAAGGCTTCCTGCGGCGGCAGAGCCACGGGCACCGCCTCCTACGGCGCATGGCGGCGTACATGCGCAACCAAGCGCGCAGATACCGCCTCCTCTACCCCCGCATGCCCAAGGACACACAAACCGCCCTTTTTCAAAAAGCATACCGAAGCGAAAACTGCACTACGGGGTATACATGCAGCTTTTCCGCAATGTCAAAGAAATCATCTATCTCCCGCCGGAGGGAGCACTCCAGCTGTTCCGTGGAGGCATCGTGGTACATATTAAAACGGTCCTTGCATATGAAATTGCCGCTTTGTTCCACCCGAATGCGAGCGGAGCCCATGTAAGCCAGTCCTATATCCAACCCACACTGTATTTGCGGACTGTTCTCTGTGAGATGACCTCGCCAGCCTATACCAATGTATGGCTGTATATGGTTCCACTCCGCATGGGCGGAAAGGTTTCCCGCATCGTGATTCGGTTGGAGGCTGTACACATCCCCACCAAGGGTAAACTCTCCCCCGCCATACGCTTGCTGCTGATACAGAGCCCCTGTGGAAATCTTAGCCGGAGAAAGGAGGAGTCCGGCGGTCAGATAAAAGGAGCTTCCTTCCCCTCCGGGAAAATAATCGAGCAAGAGCCCCACATTGTTCCCCTCTATTTCCAGAAATGCCGGGGCTCCCTGCCACTGCTTATCTTGCTGATAATTCCATACCGCACCCCGCAAGCGCAGTTCCCACTCCGGGGAGAAACGAATGCCAAGCTGCAGCCCTGCGCCCAGAGTTCCGGCCTCCGCTGCTACCATATAATCCCCGGTCTCCGAATGCTTCTGCTGCCCCATTACCGGGAGTATCCCGATAATCATAAGCAAGAAAACATATAATACAGTATTAACAACCATGAAGGAGGAGATGACAGTCTAACGAGGACACATGAAAACATAAACGCCATCCCTTTGTCAACGCCTCATTCCGGCTTATATATTTAATACAGTTTATATAAGTACAAATTGGCTCTTGCGTCTCAAATTTTCCCGAAAGCAGATGTTCAAATGTACTTTTTCAGCGTAAGATACATACAATACATGAAAAAAAGCAGAGAAAGCAACAAAATAAGCATTTTGACTTGCCAGAAGAGGACAGTGTGTTGTATTCTGCAGGGAGGTAGAAATCATCATTCATATGTTCCGAACTCTCGTATACTCCGCAATTTTGTTCTGTTTTTCTTTTCTCTCCCACGCTGCCGAGGTGTGGGTGCCCGGTGTTTCTGAGTCCGGGGGATGGATTGATTACAATAAATCCGGCGTTAATGATGGCATGTGGGCAGATACGGCCATGTGCTGGGCGGCGTCCTCCTCTAATGTGATTAAATGGTGGATGAATCAGAATGCAGCATCTCTGACCAGTACCATTTCTCCCGATAATCCATGGGAGGTGTTCCGTGCTGTGTACCAAAATGGAGGCAGCACCCCCGAATACGCTTTGAGGTGGTGGATTGATGGTGTAAAAAATAGTTTGGGAGATACAACGTACCCTAGTCTCTACGATGAGGGTGGATTTGTCAGCATTGAACATAAGGGAAACGCTTATTGGCCTTTCGGTGGTTTCCTTAGCGATGTGTACAGCACTTCTGAGGACAAGGTGCAGGTAGCTTCCAATCCGAATGATATGTATGGACGCGCCATGACTTTAGGTATTCTCGATGCTTTGGATGCGGGCTATGCGCTGAGCCTTTCCGTGTACTCCGAGGCCGGCAATTTTCAGGTGGCTCACGCTATCACCCTATGGGGTGCGGAGTATACCGGGAGTGGGGAGGAGCGTATTCTTACCCATATTTGGGTGACGGATTCTGACGATGGCAAGGACACGGAGCAGTTAGTAAAATACAGCATACAATCCAAGGAGAGTGCTATTGCCATCAGCAGTGGGACGATGAGCGGAGCCATTATTCGCTATGCTGCCGGTATGCGCACAAATGTTATCCCGGAGCCGGCCACGGCAGCACTGGGGCTGCTGGCACTAGCGGGACTGGTCACACGCCGCCGCCGTGCATAATGTTATTTGTTTTCTCGTTTACTTCGGCCGCCATTCTGAAAGTTTCAGCATGGCGGCTTTCCTTCGGAAGGAGAATGATACCGTAGGATAGGTACCAAAACGGCACTGAATCCCGAAAAGGGGGAATCAGTGCCGTGAGAAAGAACAGCGTCGCTTGCGGACGTGGCCTAAGCGCGCAGCTTAGGACTTGTAACGCAAACGCTTCTTGTGGCGGTTCTGGCGCATGCGCTTGCTGCGCTTGTGCTTGTTGATTTTGGCCTTACGTCTCTTCTTAAGCGATCCCATAATGGTTATGTTTTCGTTTTATTGTTTCTCTATTCGGAGAACTGAAGGCAACCGGGCAGAGAGGCTGTACCGGTTGCACATTACATCCGCAGGATGTAACGAGCAGATATGTAACTATTCTTTGCCTAAAAAGTCAAGTCGAAAGCGGTTTCAGGACATAATTTTCTCTGTTCCGGGCGCAAAAAGAGACGATGCCAGGCTTGCAATATATCCATTACTCCGCAAGACGGGGAAACATAGCCCGCTCTTTCATGCAAGTATGCTTGCACATCCGCATGGGCACAAGCGGGAGCCGCGCAAAAAGCCGCTGGGAAGTAACGGAAGGCATCCACATCGTTATGCCCATCCCCCACAAGGAGTAGTCTGTTTTCGGGCACTTTCCATGCTGATGCCACTTTTTCCAAGGCGGTTCCTTTGTGAAAAAGCGAGGGTGCCAGCCGCATATATCGACCGGCTCGCTGAGCCGATACTCCTTGCAAGGAGGTAAGGAATGGTGCAAGGATTTCCATAATAGCATCCATTGTGGGGGAGTCCTGAGCTTCGACAGAAAGCGGGTCCTCCGTGGATAATTCCCAGCACAGCAAGGGGTGCTGGAGGGCCAGGCTCCGTAACTCCGCATGGAATGAAGGCGCCAATTGTTGCCGCAGGCGCAAGGACTCCTCCACGCAGCGGGTATTATGAGTTTCCAAGGGAAGGAGGAGGCCATTTTTGTCTGCCATGTAAACATAGCGCTCGCACGTGCATAGAAAATCCGGCAAAAAAGGAGCTTGGTGGAGGTAATCTTGGCACAAGTAGGGTAATGAACGCCCGGTGTTAATCCCCCAACGCACACCGAGGGGACGCCAGCTCTCCATGAGTTCAAAAAAGTGAGGGTTTATGGTGGGGATGGATTCGGGCAAAAATAGTGTACCATCAAAATCCAAGGAAATAATCCAGCGGCAGGTGGCAGCAAAAGGTGCAGCACATCCCGGGACCGGCATTCCTTCAGTAATCGGCAAAGATTTGTTCACCGCCATACGCACCCCAAACTGCAGCTTATTTTTTTCCGGCCTTGCGGGAGGGGATGACCGGAGGCCGTACGCCGCGGGCAAGTTGCTTCTGCACCGGTGTTTTGAGATCTACTTTGTAAGAGGAATCACAAGCACCGGAGGGGATTTCCTCCCCTTCCCTACGCATATGAATT
>CAYSYD010000128.1:0-4169 GCA_964435145.1 uncultured Akkermansia sp. | reverse complement strand
TTCTGAAGTTGACCTCAACGGGTCATTATGGTATAGTTTTCATCCAACAATCTCTGCAATTCATCCTGTTCTGAAGTTGACCTCAACGGGTCATTATGGTATATTCATTGTCCGTGGCACCCTCCTTAGCACCCAGTTCTGAAGTTGACCTCAACGGGTCATTATGGTATAGAAGTTTCCGTTCAGATAAAATTGAAACGCTTGTTCTGAAGTTGACCTCAACGGGTCATTATGGTATAATTGACCTACCGGGGTACGTTTGATGACCTTAGTTCTGAAGTTGACCTCAACGGGTCATTATGGTATAAAAGAGCATCCAAGAGTATGAAAATTAATCTCTTGGATGCTCTTATATTTTAACGGATTGGATTTTGATGTGTTTTTTTCTACCAGAAAAGAACGAATGGAGGGAAAGTTCGAGGGGGAGGAGTTTCGGTTTCCCCTAGGAGGATGACTTGTTGCTCCCACACGCTGCGTTCCATGGGAATGAGCCGGATGTCACCTTGGGGGACTTGGGCGGCTACGCGACGCATATATCGGATGACTCGATCGATTTCGTGATCCTCTCCTTCGAAGAGATAAAGGCTGTATTGGACACGCTGCCCTCCCAGAGCCTCGAATTCTTTGCGAAGGAGGGTTTGGTGCTTGGTTTCAGGCACATCATAGGCAAGCATCACGAGCATGGAGAACAAAAGGGTGGAAGAGACTTGTATTTTGGGAGAGCAGAGCGCGGGTGAAGGATTCCACGTGAAGCCGCAGAATGGTACGCAAGCGGAATCTTTTGCCGGAATAGCACCAGAAAGATTCCATCATTTCTGCAAATCGCCCTGCCATTTTGCGGGTGTCGTGCATTTCGTCCAGATAACGCATAACGGTGATTTCCACACAGCAGCGAAAAGGCTCGATGAGGTCGCATGCAAGGCTGGGACGGCTTCGGCGGAGTTTGTGGATGATGCCGATGCCGGGTTCTATGCCGGAGGCAATGCACTGCCATTCTAAGGCGTGGTAGAGGAAGCCGTAGCCGTAATTGAGTGCTACGTTGAGAGGTGCTTGAGCTTGACGTTTTTCGCGTGTAAATAAATCCTGCGCGGCGGCGCGAAAGTAACGTGCCCAAAAGAAGCGTGCCCATTTGGCCTCCAGACGCAGGATGCGGTTAAAGGAGTTGGATGCCAGTTTGGGAAGAGGGGAGAGAGAGGGCTCGAGTGCGCGAATAAGGGAATGCTGATTCTGTACTTTGGTGAGTAGCAAATCAGAAGCTAGTTGAGTGGCATGCCTTGGTTTGAGTGTGCAGAGGCGGTAGGTGGCATCGGGGTTGACATAGCGACAGCGAGGAAGGAGGGAAGAGGTTTCCCATTTGCCGATAGAAGTGTTCCAACGCGCGATGATGACGGGACATTGCTGCGCAACGCTGCACAGTGCTGCTTGGCTCCACCGCGCATGGGAAGCCAGGCATTGCAGGGAGCCCAGCACCTGAAGGGCAATTTTGTTTTCTCCGCTGTATAGCAACCCATCCCTGATTCGCAAATCAGCCGATTCGTTCATCAGAATGAGGTGGTGTATCATACGGGTGGGGTAAGCTTTCTGCGGGCAGCCTCCGCATCGGGAGAAAGGAGATTTTTAAGTTTTGCCAAATCGGTGGGTGCGGATGGTGTCTTTACTTTCCTGTCCTTGTGTGTTAGAGCTTTAATTTCCAGAACCGAATCGCTTCTAATGGCGGATATTCTACCCCATGTGGATATGGGGGTGGGGTGGTTCAATATATCGAAATTCTTGTTGTTCTTTTTCAGTTGTTCGATGTATTTATCGTCACGTTCAAAGCTGAGGCTAAATGTATCCCCCTTTCTGAAGGTGGCGACTTTGATGGCATGGGGAGGCAGGATGCCGCAAACCATTTCGTGCAAATCGCGGGCTTTGTTTTTAGCAAGCAGATTGAGCAAGTATGGGGGGGCATTTTTTGTGCCGCGCCAAGGCAGGCCAAGCCGGTTGAGACCTGTCATCGCTGCACGAGTGGGGATAATACGCTTGTAGTATTTCCAGCATTTCTTTTTGGCTTCCCAGCCGAGCCAGAGTTCGAGCCTATCATTGGAGGTATCGAGTCTTCGGAGTTGGTGGAATTTGCCGGATTCTGTAATAAGACCATTCCAGCCTATGGGTGATTTATCAAAATTGCCTTTGCTGCCGAATTTCCATATGCTGCGAATGGGGGTGCCGTTGAGCAGTTTGAGTTCCGGCATGGGCAGGGTGGCTTCTTCCTTGGTGGCCGCTTGGCAGCTGATGCTCCATTGGGAGATGTTTTTTTCTGTGGGAATGTCCTTGGCGGGAATGCCCATGTTTTTCAGTGTGTCGCGAAGTTCGGCTGTTTCGATGTTAGAAGGCAATGGGGTGCGTTGGTGAGTGATTCCGTTTTTATCAACACTCCAGAAAGTGCTATCACCTAAGGATTTGTATTTACTGCGGCTTTCTTTTTTTTCGATGGGGCAGATGGAACCATCGTTCCACGTTTTATTGAAGTCGGGCAGGGGGAGTCCCTGTATGCACATGAGTTGACGATTCCCCTTGGCGGTTTTTTCTGTTTCGAAGATGCCTTTATTTCGGATATCATTGAGTCCCCCGGGCGGGAGACAGCTCATGACGGCGGCATCTTTTCGGTGGTGGAGGTTGTCGGAGCGGTCTTTTTTATATTCCGGTCCGAGCCAGCTGCGGCGAGCGGCTGCGGTGTACACACCGCAGGGGTTACCGATGCGGCGGCGGATTTCTTCTTCATTACCGTTGATTCCAAGCCAGATGATGAGGCAATGTCTTAATTCTCTAGCCAGTTGTGCTGTGCGGGTGAGGTTGTTGAAATTGGGGAATACATCAAACGAGCTTGCAAAGTGCTGTTTTTTTTCTTCGCTCCAGTGGAATGTTTTGACTCCTTCCAATATGTTATCCCAGCTTGGCCAGCCGAGCCCGGCGTGGGCAGCTTCCATGGGTGTTCTGTTGCCCATGGAAGCGTTTGTTTTACGTGTGGTGAGAACGAGATTTTCCGCCATGTAGAGGCCACCGCGAGCATCGGGATAGATGTGAGCCAGTTCGATTTCTCCGGAGAAAAGATCTGCAAGCTTGAGTTCTTGGCCGGTGAATGGGCAGCGAGCCGACAGCTGCGGGGAGCCTCCTTGCTCTTCAAAAAGGCGCATGCGCAGGAAATCGGCATGGCTGGCATTTTCTCTGCCGTAGGCTGCTGCCTGTTTTTCGCGTCGCTCGCGGTTGGCCTTTTGTTCTTTTGCGATTTTTTGCGCAGCATCTTTATTGGTTGCCGCATTTTTAATGGTTTCCACCACGCAATAATCGGGCCTGGTTTTGCCTCCTAATAGTTGCTTCAAATCTTTGGTGAAAATGCGTTGCAGAATCCCGGTGGTTTTCAGTACCTTCCATTGGCGCTGTCCGAGCAGAGCCTCTACTTGAGGATAAATTCCGCTTTCGCTGAGGAGATTTTTACGGAAGGTGTATAGCCCGGATTCTTTTTTCCATTCTTCCATGGCATTGGGTGAGAAGCATGTTCCGTTTTGCGTGGCGGCTTCATACATGGTTTGGGCGGCTGTCTCGGAAATGGCGGCACGCCCCTTACGAGCAATCATGGTGGGGGCAACGATGTCTTTAAGCTGTTTAAACTGCGCCTTGTTCCATTCGCTTTTTGGGGTAAGGGCATAGTTCTGTTTTTTTAGGGCGGCTTCCATGAGTTTTTTTGCATCCTTCCATTTGGCGATGCCTGTTTCCATGGCTGTGAAGAGTGCCTCAACTGCTTGTTCCGGCAGCTTCACCTTACCTATGGGAAGTTTATTCGTGGAAAGTTCAAATTTGCGTACGGAGAGGAAGTCTACCAAGGCCCAACGTCTGTACGCGATATGCTCCGCTGTGCAGCAGCGTTTGGTGGGCAGGCCGAGCCATTCGCAGTAGGGACATTTCTTTACCTTACGCTCGTATACTTTTTTAGCCTCATCCGGGGTTTTGCGATTATACAGGAAAATGGATTTTTGCTTATTCTTTTTTGTGTCGTTGGGCAGGAAGAGGGCGGCGGAGAAAGCTTCTGCATCATCTATGAGGTCGCTGTGGCGGTTGATGATGTTTTGCAGGTGAGCTTGAACATGCGCGCGCGGATAGTTAAAGCCGCGTGCTTTGCGTTCGTTGAG
>CAYSYD010000127.1:0-4188 GCA_964435145.1 uncultured Akkermansia sp. | reverse complement strand
CACTACCTCCGCCTCCGCCAAGCCACCACAAACGATGGCGTGGAAATCGAAAAGAGCAACATTCTTCTGGCAGGCTCCACGGGCTCCGGCAAAACACTGTTGGCCAAAACATTGGCACGCATACTGGATGTTCCCTTCTGCATTGTGGATGCCACCACTCTCACGGAGGCCGGCTACGTGGGAGAAGATGTGGAAAACATTGTACTGCGCCTTCTGCAAGCTGCGAATATGAATGTAGCGAAAGCAGAAAGAGGTATCATCTATGTGGATGAGATTGATAAAATCGGCCGCAAAACACAAAACGTCAGCATCACGCGAGATGTGTCCGGCGAAGGTGTGCAGCAGGCGCTGCTCAAAATCGTAGAAGGAACGGAATGCAACATCCCCCCCAAAGGCGGACGCAAACACCCCAACGAACAGTACATCCGCGTTAACACGGAAAACATACTCTTCATCTGCGGCGGTGCGTTCGTTGGCTTGGAAAGCATTATCCGCAAACGCATAGGCTCTTCAGCCATGGGCTTCGCTTCTATTGAAGAAGACCGCGATACGAAGGAATACACGGAGGAAGAAATCCTCAACAAAGCCATGCCGGAGGACTTCTTCATGTTCGGCATGATTCCGGAACTCATCGGGCGACTGCCTATCTTTGCCCCCCTTACCACCCTCACGGAAGAGCAGCTTGTACAGCTCCTCACTGAACCCAAGAATGCCCTTCTGAAGCAATACAACAAATTGCTGGGCATGAGCGGAGTCAAACTCGAAGTGGAGGAAGGCGCACTCAAAGCCATGGCGCGCCAAGCCATCGAACGTGGCACCGGTGCCCGCGCCCTCCGTGGCATCTTTGAACGCCTCATGCTCGATATCATGTACAAAGTACCAAGTGATAAGAGCATACGCAGCGTCACCATCACGGAAGATGTTGTCAACGGCCAAGCTCAGCCTAAAATTACCCGCAAACGGGCAAAAAATTAACTCCATGTTGGTATTGGGCATAGAATCCAGTTGCGATGAAACCGCAGTGGCACTTATCGAAGAGCCACCCGGTGGCGGGCAGCCACAGCTGCTCAGCTCCATCATCTCCACCCAAATTCCCTTGCACCGCATGTATGGCGGAGTCATCCCCGAGCTGGCCTCTCGGAACCACTCCGCCAACCTTCCGGCCGTACTTCGGGAAGCACTGGATAAAGCAGGGCGCAGTATCCATCAGGTAGACGTCTTTGCCAGCACCGCAGGGCCCGGATTAGTAGCCGCCCTGCTTGTGGGCAACACTGCTGCCAAAGCCCTTGCGCTGGCAGCAGGGAAACCCTTTGTAGCAGTCAACCACTTGGAGGGGCACATGCTTTCCCCCTTCATTACCCATTCGCAGGGGCTCATTCCCCACCTCTCCATGGTAGTATCCGGCGGGCACAGTCTGCTGGTGGATGTGCAAGGACCGGGGAAATACACACTGCTGGGGCGCTCTGTGGATGATGCCGCCGGCGAGGCATTCGATAAAGTGGCCAAAATGCTGGATTTACCCTATCCGGGGGGACCGGAAATCGATAAACTTGCAGAGCAGGGAAATCCGGAGCGATTCTCCCTGCCCCGCCCCATGATGCACGAAGCCCACTTAAACTTCTCCTTCTCCGGGTTAAAGACAGCGGTACTCTACCTGCTGCCCAAGCTCAGCCCCGGCGGCAATCCTCACGACCTGCCGCAGCAAACCCTTTGCGACCTCTGTGCCGGAGTTCGCGCAGCCATTGTGGATGTGCTTATCCATAAAGCATTGCGCGCATGCAAACAAACCGGGCACCGGGTTCTTGCCGTATCCGGAGGTGTTTCCTGCAACCAAGGACTGCGCCGCCAACTGGAAAAAAGCTGCAAGCAAGCCCGTATTCAACTTATTCTGCCTCCAAACAGCCTCACCACGGATAATGCCGCTATGATTGCCTTCGCCGGCATGCTGAGAGCAAAAGCCGGGGATTTTTCCTCCTTGGATACACCCGTAGATCCCAATCTTCGCCTCTCCGGCATGCAAACACGAGCTTGAGCGCAGTCTCCCCCCCCCCCGACCATGAGCCTCCGAGAACAGTTAGACGCCATTCTCCCCACACTTCTACCCACCCGGGAGAACGATGCCATTAAAGGCAAGGAACTGATTGCACGCGTACGCGCCGTCCTAGGGGATGCATACTCGGACCAATCCCTACGTTCTCAATTCTCCTTCATGGTTTTAGACCCGGAATCCTGCTTAGCACGCATCCCCGGCGGGCAAGGATACTACCTCCGTGGCAGTGGAGAAGAGTCCTCCTCCCTGCAACAGCTCTTCACCGGGAACGGGGAAACGGATTCCGACATTCATCTGGCCATGGCACTTGCCGTACGCCTATACGACACTGCCGGCATGGGCGTTTTTGTGTATCCCATAGAGGAGGAGGATAGCTGGGGGCACCCGGATATCGTGGCAGTACAATGGCCAGCAGGCTACTATCAGGAAGACGGCTCCTACCTAATGGAAGAACACGATACGGACCCCACTTTCCGCGCCGTGTGTATCGCTTTCGCAGATTCGGAAGAAAGCTGCCGGCAAGCGTTTTTCCGCACCTTGGCTTGCGGACAATGGGCACAAGAAGCAGAACTCCTCCTTCTGGGGGGGGATGCCGCAATCAATGAAGAAGAACTGCAAGAAATAGCAGCACGCTACGGAGTGGGCGTCCGCTGCGTCAATTTGACAGAAGAATCTGCTATTTCTCTGCCTCGGGCAGAAGACTTCTTCCGCATGGAAGCACAGCAGGCCCGGGAATTACTCACCCGCCTCCCCCGGAAAACTCTTTCCACCCCACGCCACCGCCAGTTTTCCGCCCGGAGAGCCGCCAGCATGCCGGATATCACCGTGGTACTCCAATGGGCAGGTAACTGCATGGCTCGAGGACGTGTGGAATCCTACGAACAACGTGTTGCCGTGAGCTGATATGCTTCCTATGCTGCGCAAAATTATTTACCGACTAATCGGAGAACGCTACCACAAACTCCTCCTTATACTTGGCGGCGGCATCTTCCTCGTAGCTCTGTATCAAATGCTGCTTACCGCCGTCTTTCTGCACGAATCGGTCATCGTGCAAGGCTGCGTACGCGATGTACGCCGGCAACCCTTCGAAAGTACTTGGCAAGCCCTCAACCACGGAAATTGGGCATGGGGGGGCAGCACCTCCTACCAACCCATCGTTAGCTTCACCCTGCCGGGGGGAATGCAATTCACCCGTTTGATGCCGGACCCCGATGCCTGCGACTATACCGTGGGGCAACAAGTGAGCATTATTACCCCACCACTGGACCCCAGCCAAGCCCATGTGTACAAAGCACAATTCCTCTGGGGAAGAGATGCCCTGCTACTCATTATCGGGCTGCTCATGGGAAGCGTAGGCTACGCATTCATGCCCAAGCGTAAAAAAACGCGCACCGCAGCACCGCGCAAGCAAAAGAAACCGGCGGCAGGGAAACGCACCGCCGCCTCAAAAGCCTCGGCCCGCCTTGGCACCCCCCGAAGCAAACGCGCTCCCCGAAAAAAAAAGGCAGAGTAAACCACCCCTTTAGCGGGAAGCATACTGCTTGGCCAAGCGTATATACTCCTTGGCATGGTTCGTATTAGCAAGCTCCGTTTCCGGAGGAAGCTGCTTTACCACCCGGGCAGGAGCCCCCAATACCAAACTATGGGGAGGAATAATAGTTCCTTTCGTAACCAGCGCATGAGCCCCCACAATAGAGCCATGGCCAATGACCGCACCATCCAGCACCACGGCCCCCATACCGATAAGACAAGAATCCTCCACCGTACAAGCATGCAAAGTCACACTGTGCCCCACCGTCACATATTTCCCTAAGCGGCACCCTTGCTCATAATCCACATGCAGGCAGCAATTATCCTGCACATTGCTCCCCTCCCCGATAATGATGGGTGCCACATCCCCCCGCACAGTAGCATGATACCACACAGAACTTTCCGCCGCCAAACTCACATTACCAATAATATCCGCGCTCGCTGCAATATAAGCCGGCGCCTGCATTTCCGGCATCTTGCCGGCAAAGGATTCTATCGCCATGCCGAAAGTATAGCTCAGAGCAGGCAAAATAGTCAAGCATAGGAAGCGTAGACAGGGCAGACGCATTAGGAATATGACAAAAGGGCAATAAAGGAGAAAAGCGCTG
>CAYSYD010000126.1:0-4411 GCA_964435145.1 uncultured Akkermansia sp. | reverse complement strand
CGGCTCCTCGCGGACTTTCACCGCAGTGCGCATATCGCGTCGGTCGTACAAAAAAGTGCCACGCAAGCTCTGCGTGGCACTTTCTAAAACGCTCAAACGGAAAGAGGATTAGAAGCTGTAGCCCACATGCAGGCGAGCCCCTTGGTTGGTGTTGCCTCCACGGTGCTCCAGCGTGTAGTACAGACCCGTACTCCAGCGGCTGTTAATCACCCAAGTGGCACCGGCCTCGAGCATACCGCCCACGCGATCCGGGGACAGACCTTCCACCGTGCTGGTGGCACCCTCGAACTCCGTCGTGAAGCTCGGATTCGTGCGCTCCACATCGAAGAGAGCAGCCACCGTCAACTGAGGAATGAGGTACTGGCCATTACCCAGAGACACCGTCTCCGTGTAGGTCAAGCCCACAGGAATCGTCCACTGGCTCAGTTCGCCATCGCGGAAGCTCTGGGTCAAATCACCATCGGAGAAGTTCACATCGTTCTGCTTGCCATACAGGCAGGTAATACCCGTCCAAGCGGTCAGCGTGCGGGTCTCACCCATCAGCATGTCGAAGCTGAAGAACACGCCGGCACCGAACACATGTTCTGTCCACTCGGCGGAGCCCACATGGTTAAGGCTGCCGTACATGGCGGCATCGGCCTCGCTGCGCACGCTACCATATGCCACATAGCCATCCACGTTGAAGCGGTTGTACGTCTTGCGCATCACCTTGGTGTAGCGACCATAGAGGGAAAGCATCGTCTCGTTCTGGCGAGCCTTGAAGTAGGTATCCTTAGCCTCGTGGCGACCATACACGTTACCCACGGAAGCACCAAGAATCACATTCTGCGTCAGGTTGCGGTCGTAACCAATCACAGCACCGCCGCCATTGTAGCGGAAGCCGGTCTTCGAGCCCTCGCTGTCATAATCGGCAAAGGAGCCAAGAGCAGCACCCCACACGCGGTCATCCTGAGTGCGCGGCAGGCGAAGCTGGTTCATCACAGCACCGGTGTAGGACTGCATTACAGTGGCGCTGCTCCACATGGTGTTGGCCACTTCGGTACCGCCTTCGCCCATCAGAGCGGCCACGGCAGCCTCGTCCACTGCACCTTCGATGTAGAGCTTGATGCCGCCATCAGAATCATCCAGCTTGACCTCGTAGTCACCATCATAAATCTGGTGATTCTCACGCACTTCAACCCCGAAATCACTCTCCGCAGCAGCACCGGTCACTTCAGAGCCGTCAGCGCTGGCATCAATGATCGTCAGCTTCAACTGACCGTTCTCGATGGAGTTCAGCACGGAGGGATCCAAATCCACAACCACATTCCCGGAATCGAGCTGGAAGTTCACATTGTCGCCCAGAATAATGTGCCCCGTATCAGAAGAAGCGTGCGTGGCAAGGAATACTACCTTGGCCTCCTCATCAACCACAACATCGGAGTTGGCTTCCCAAATAGCGTCATCGCTGATGTCAAGCTCGGCACCATAGATACCGACACCGGCCTCGGTACGCAAGGTGGATCCGGAACCGGAAATCTGCACACCAGAGTCGGCACCGTGAGCAGCAAGCTCATCGATAGTCACCTCAGCGCCGTTGGTTATATCCAGCACGCCGGAGCCACCGTTACCACCCAGCTGGAGAGATTGCAGATTCATGGAGCCACCGTTCACCGTCACCGTAGAGGAGCCGGCATAACCGGCATATACGGTACCGCCGGTAAGAGTACCCTCCTCGCCAACCTTCAGGGAAGCCTCCGTACCGGCTTCAGTACCAAGGAAAATAGCAGAATCGCCACCCGTGGTAAGCTCACCCTTTTCGATGTTAATCTCACCGTTAATCACCTGAATCTGTTGGGACGTGCCGTCATCCATACCGGTGTTATCCACAATAATCTGACCACCGTGGGAGATATTCACGATACCATAACCACCGCCCACGCGGCCTACGATAAGACCACCCTTGGCCACCACAGTACCACCGTCCACAGTAAGCGTGCCGGTGCAACTATATTTGGAGTTACCCACGTCCAAGTGAGCGCCGTCGCCGTTCGTCTGGGTAGCACCCACAATCAGGGTTGCGCCGTTACCCACAACAACCGTACCATTACCACCGGTGGTACCGGTAGTACCATACCCCTTACCGCCAATGAACATAGCATTGGGCGCACTCAGGGTAACCCCTTCGGAAATCGTTACTACGGAGTCCCCTTTGTAGGAACCCACACTCGTGGTAAAGTCAGCCCCCGTAAGAGTCATATTGCTATCAACCGTACCGGACTCGAGGATATAACCACTACCTTCCGTGGTGTAATTTACGGTAGCCATGGCATCCGTGGTGCAAATCAGGGCACCAAGCAGACCTACCAGCAAGGGAGAAATTCTCATTTTGTTTATTCTTTCTATGTTGAGCAGTTTAGAAGGAGGTCGCACTGTGCGTGCAAAGTCCTCCATGCGCAAAGGATATACGAACAGGCTGAAAAGTCAAGTATTTTATCCGCAGATTCAATCTTTTTTTGCATTTATCTTGCTCCATCTTCACCTACGGGATAGAATGGGAAAGCATGCAGACCGAGGATATCCTGAACGAGCTACACCGGCACGCCGAGAAAGACTATGCAGTCTTTGCGCAAAAACTCATTCCCGGAGAAAGGAGCATACTGGGAGTACGCCTTCCCCGGCTACGCGCACTGGCAAAAAAAGAAGCCAAGGAGAACCGGACAAAGCTGCTGGAAGAGCCCCTACCTCATGGGGCGCCCTTTGAGTTACGCATGCTGCGCGGCATGCTCCCCGGCTATGTAGGCGACCTCTCCCCGGAGGAGCGCATCCGCTACATCGAGAGGGAACTCCCGCATCTGAATAACTGGAGCCTTTGCGATTCCTGCTGCGCCACATACCACTTTGCCCGCCGAGACAGGGCTGCCGTTTGGGCTTGGCTGCAAACTCTGCTGAGCCGGAGAAAAGAATTTTATACACGGTTTGTGCTGGTCATGCTCCTGAACCACTTCCTGCGGGAAGAAATCTGGAGCAAACAGTGCGCCAAACTGCTCCCCGGCATTTCCCCACAGGGATATTACGATGCCATGGCCGCCGCATGGTGCGCCTGCGAAATCATCCTCCGCCATCCTTCCCAAGCCTCCTTCCTGCTCGCCCCGCATACCCTTTCACCGAAAATTCTGAAACTCACCCACAAAAAACTCCGGGAAAGCCGCAGGACATGGAGCTAACTCTACATTTTTTCGTCCTCACCTAAAATAATTCTCGCCAAAACCCGGCCTGCGTGCTAGTATACTAGCGCAACAAGATTACAGAGAAATCCGTACAGCTTTCTCACTCACGGTTATGAACGATTTGACCAAACCTTTCAAACGTCTTCCTGTGGCACTCATCGGCACAGGCTCCTATGTACCGGAACGCCGCCTCACTAACGAGGACTTGGAGAAAATGGTGGACACCTCCAACGAATGGATTGTGACCCGCACCGGCATCGAAGAGCGCCGCATTGCCGCCCCCGGCGAAAAAACCAGCGATATGGCCACCGCTGCAGCCAAGCGCGCCATTGAAGCCGCCGGCATCACCCCGGAGGAGATTGACCTCCTCATCGTAGCCACCGTCACACCGGACACCTTTACCCCCTCCACCGCCTGCTATGTGCAGGCCAATATCGGCGCCGTCAACGCAGCCGCTTTCGATATATCTGCGGCCTGCTCCGGCTTCCTGTTTGCCCTCAAAACAGCCGTGCAGTACATTGGTTGCGGGCAGGCAAAAACAGCCCTCATCATCGCGGCGGAAAAGCTGAGCCACATCGTGAACTGGGAGGACCGCTCCACCTGCGTTCTCTTCGGCGATGGCTCCGGCGCCGCCGTACTCCGCACCGGCACCGGCAAGGAAGGAGACAGTGCCGTACTGGCCTCCGACATCGGCTCCGATGGTACCCTTACCGACCTCCTCATGGTGCCCGGCGGCGGCTCCGCCATCCCCACCACGCAAGAGAACATCCAAGAAAAGCTCTACACCCTTGCCATGCGCGGAAACGAAGTCTTCCGCTACGCCGTAGCACACATGAAGGACTCCGCCCTTTCCCTCATTAACCGCACCGGCATCAAACCGGAGGACGTCAGCCTCGTCATCCCGCATCAGGCCAACCTTCGCATCATCAACGCCGTAGCACAGCGCCTCGGCATCCCCACGGAGCGCGTATTTGTGAACGTTCACAAATACGGCAACACCTCCGCCGCCGCCGTAGCCATCGCGCTGGATGAAGCCGTGCGTACCGGCCGCGCCAAGAAGGGCGACATCGTCCTCATGGTCACCTTCGGTGCCGGCCTCACATGGAGTTCCGCCGCCATCCGGCTGTAACACCAAACTCGGGTTCTTATCGAGTCAATTATAATTTGAGCAAAATCGATTTTTTCTGAAAAAATCGATTTTG
>CAYSYD010000125.1:0-4482 GCA_964435145.1 uncultured Akkermansia sp. | reverse complement strand
CCGTGTGTTTCTGCCATAAGGTCATGACACGAACTTTCTAATGCGTCTGCCCTGGATTTGCGGTGTTTACGCTTGCCAAGGCAAGGAATAGTGGGTAGAATAGTGCCATGAATATGGGTAAACGGCTACACCTCTCTTGCCTTCTGCTGTTGCTGCTGCTTTGCGGCACCCCCCTGCAAGGGCAGGATATGCTTAACGAAAGCGGGGATATGGTGCGTGTGATGCGCCACCCGGATGGCGGGCGCTCCGTCTACCAGCGGCAGAAGGGATGGCGCGGCATGCGGTGCGCCTCGTATACACCCAGCGGTCGCCTTGCCGCCGTGAACGATTTCACCGAGGGGGAATACGGCCAGCTCGTCTCCTGCATTATATACGACCACACGAAGAAAAACATTATCTACAAAGTGGCCTATGGGTATGATAGCCGCGCCCGCTTGGTCGAGGAACGCATGTATTCCCACCCCAAAGGCCAACTGGTGCAGCGTGTGATATACAAATACGACAGCAAGGGCAACCGCTCCAAACCCCTCATCATCTCCCTGAATACAGGTGCTACACATGTAACGGAACTTACCCCCACCATGCAGCACGATGTGAACCGCATTAACCGCGAAATGAAACAGGGTAAACGCTAACTCCCACTCCCCCCGAATATGGAAACATTCTCCTGGCAGGACCGCGACGAAGAGGGAAATAAAGTCATTTACGAAGCGCAGCATTTCGGCGGATGGTGGCAGCTTACCTGCACCCCGAAACTGGGTCGTTCCCAGCGTGACGAAGCTGTTACCACACCCGCAGATTTTACAGAAGAACACTGGCAAACCCTCCGCGAACTCCTTTGGCGCAAATACCAGCGCCGCCGCGTCTCCTGGGATCTCATCGAACACATTGATGATATCCTTGCCGGGAAAGCTACCAACGAGCGCCGAGACCGCCGCAACAACAAGCAGAAATGACTGAGCAGGAAATGATTCACTGCCAAGACTCCGCCCGCCAAGTAGAGCGAGCGGTGGCCATTATGCACCGTTTGCGCCAGCCCGGCGGCTGCCCGTGGGATGCTGAGCAAACCCACGAATCCATAGTAAGCTGCCTCATCGAGGAATGCTACGAATGCATAGATGCGATTCGAGAGCGCAACTGGCCCCACCTGCGGGAAGAACTTGGGGATGTGTTGTTGCAAGTCATCTTCCATGCGGAAATGGCGCAGGAAAACCCGGAAGCCGCCTTTGGCCTTCCGGAAATTGCCCGGGAACTTTCGGAAAAACTTGTACGCCGCCATCCCCACGTCTTTGGCGAAGCCTCCGTACGCAACACGGAGGAACTCCTCACCCAGTGGGACAACATTAAGCGCAAGGAACACGCCATCGAGGAAAAACCCTATCTCCATGGCTGTGGCAAAGGTCTCCCCGCTCTTTTGCAGGCGTATAAACTGACCAAGAAAGTCGCCAAGGTCGGCTTTGATTGGCCGGACCACGCCGGTGTGCTGGACAAAATACGCGAGGAAACCCGGGAAGTGGCGGAAACCCTCCCCCTGCCGGATGAGCATCCCCAAGTAGCAGAAGAATTGGGAGACCTCCTCTTCACCATTGTAAACCTTTGCCGCCGCCGCCACATCGACCCGGAACTTGCCCTCGATGCGGCTAACCGCAAGTTTATACGCCGATTTAACACCGTGGAGTCCACCCTTAAACAGCAAGGCATCTCCCTGACTGCGGCCACCCCGGAGCAAATGGAAGCGGCATGGCAAAGCGCCAAATCCGCAGAACATACCCCCGAGACATGAGGCAAGCACTCCTAGCAGCGTGTGTGGGCCTGCTCTTGGTCTCCTGCAGCTTCGTGCGCGAAACGGAGCAGGAACTCATGACCGCCCCCACTCCGGAGGAAGAAGCCCAACTGGGAAATCCGCTTGCCCCCGGCTCCATGCACCACGAAAATGCCGTTAACTACAACGTCACCACCTCCGAAGAGCTGGAACGCATCGATAACGGCGCAGAGGGCGAAGTCTACTTTACCGACCCCGATAACCCCGACAAAGAGATTGCCGGCATTACCGCCGCCTTCGAAGCCCGAAACAACGGCAATGGATGGCTAACTGATTATGGCCTCGCCATCCGCTTTGCCCACCGCGAATGCCGCCCCATCATCATCTGGTTTCACGATTCCGTTATTAGCCCCAAAAGTGCCCGCCTAGGCGAGCAACTGCTGGATACGCCGGAGTTTAACGAATGGTGCAAAAACCGCGTCGTACGCATCAAACTGGATTCCGGAGCCTCCATCGATGACCGTTCCGGTAAATCCGCCAAATACAGCCACACCGCCATTAACCGCCTTGCCAAACGCTATGGCATTACCCGCAAACCCGGCTTGGCCGTGGTGAGCCCCCGTGGACAACTCATCGTCGGCATCGATGGGTACGATGGCTTCATCCAAAGCATCGAATCCATACTTAAAGGCGGCGTTGTCCGGTGCGAGAAAGAAATGCTTGCCTACCGGGAAAAACTGCAAAAACGAGGCTACCGCACATGGCACTCCGCTCAAGGCGGTATGAGCCTCTTTGCCCGCCTCCAGCGCTTCGATTCCGAGCATAACATGGTCTACCTCAAAGAATACGGAGGCCGCATATCCCGCACCAAACTGCATCGTTTTTCTCGGGAGGATAAAGAATACATAGCCGCCCGGGAAGCCCGCAAACTCGAACGCAAACACCGCCGCCGTGAGTTCTAAATCCGAAGCCACAAAAGCCCTCATCATGCGAGCCGCCGTTCAGCACTTTACCCGGTGCGGGTACGAAGGTGCCGCCGTGCGCGATATTGCCAATGCAGCGGGAGTCAACATCGGCCTCATTCGCTACCATTTCGGACACAAGGCGGACCTTTATCGCGACACCCTCGCCCACCTTTCCGCCCAGTACAACGAAGTCTGCTTAGGCGCCCTCCAAAAAGCGCGCGCCCGCAGTGCCGGAGCGGAAGAAATCATCGCCTCCTGGCTGCTGGCCCCCATCACCTCGTGGCAGGACAGCACCGTAGCCAGCGGGGAAGAAGTTCTTTGCTTCCTCAATAAAATGGGCTACGAAACCCCGGAACTTACCCGGGAAGTGTACGAATCCCACTACTCGTACGCCCTCCGGGAATGGCAGCAAGCCGTCTTGGCGCACTTCCCCGGCATCTCCACCCCGGATTGGTTCTGGTTCCTCACCTGCCTGCGCGGCATGTACTTCAACATCGTAGCGCACAATGATTTCACCCTCTGGAGCCTTCCCGGTATCCACCATAAAGAAGCAGCCATCCTCCGCCTTGCCGGGGATGCCGTAGCTCTCCTGCGGGCTCATGCGGAAGCGTGAGCCCCCGCCGGAACACGCTCCATCAGCGCATCCCACAGCACCTTGGCCTCCAGAATCTTCTCCCGCGTAACGGAAGAAGATAACTCCCAGGTCAACGGCATTTCCCGTGTAAAATAAGCAGGCACCAAATGCTCAAAATCCACACAGCCCCCCATAAACGGAGCCCGGTGGTCGCGGGAAGGCCATTGCACATCATTCACATGCCCGCCGTAAAGATATGGTTGCAAGCCCTGCAAATACTGCGAATGGTTGAGTAGTAACAAATTGTGTTTGCGCTGAATATGGCCGAAATCGTGCCAATACCGCACATGCGGACAATCGGCGAACTCCTGCATCAAACGCGGCATCTCCAGCTCCCCGGGCACCTGCTCGAAATGGCTGCGCCCCTCCACCCCCAGCACTAAATTGAGCTTCTCGGCCAGCTTAGCCAGCTCGTGCAGCGCCGCGCGCGCACGCTCGTAGTACAGCGGAGCCAGCCGCATCCTCTTTCGCACCAGCTCCCCCTTGCGCTGCGCATACTCCCGCGTCCAAATCTCTCCGTGGCGCAAGCGGCGCTCCAGCTCTCGCGTAGGCTTTTGTCGCACCATCAGCTCCACGGCTCCCATATGCAGCACCACATACTGCGCCCCCAGCCGCGCCGCCACCCGCAGAGTTTCCTTACTCAGATTCATCGCACGCTCCCGCACCTCCGGCCGGTGGGAAGTAAAGGTGTATGCATCCGGCGCATCCACCATCACCTCCATCGGGGCAGGGCAGAAATTATGCACCCCCGCCACGCGAATCTCCCCTCTCTCCACCGCCTTAATGACCCCCGGCATCATCGAAATCGACAAGCCGTGCGAAGCCTCGATATACTCGAACCCCAGCTCGCGAATTTCCGCACACATCGCCGCCCCATCCTTGTGGCGGCTACTATTCCAGCAAGTGGAAAACACATTCACCCCCACAGTGTACACCACCTCCCCCACCCATGGCAAGCCCTTTACCCGTCAATAACGCTTAGCTCCACATGTGTCCCAAAGATTTTTTTCCGAGGAACGCAAGTGCCGATAAATCCTAGGCTTTCCGAAAAAGGGCTTTTTCGAAGCCCCCCGTACTCAATTTTGAGCAGATTTCGGAGGAGAATGCGCCTTATCTTCCTG
>CAYSYD010000124.1:0-4651 GCA_964435145.1 uncultured Akkermansia sp. | reverse complement strand
GGGGCATTTCCGCAGTTACACGGCGCTGCAGTACGAGGTGGGGCACCGGGATGCTACTCTGCTGCGGACGCGCTATGTGGATATGGGCGGGGTGCGGAGTGCGGAGGCTTTTTGGCGCTGAGGCGGCGTGGCACTGCTGATTTATCTTGACTTGTGGGGAAGAGTGGCGTATCCTTTCGCGCGCATGGCAACGGACATCAAATTCAAACGCAATTTTTCCATTATTGCCCACATTGACCACGGCAAGACGACGCTGTCGGATCGTTTGCTGGAGTTCACGAATACGATTGGCGAGCGGAATAAGCAGGACCAGCTGCTGGATGCCATGGATTTGGAGCGAGAGAAGGGGATTACGATTAAATCCCACCCGGTGACGATGCGTTATAAGGCTAAGGATGGTAATGTTTATGAGCTGAATTTGCTGGATACTCCGGGGCACGTGGATTTCTCGTACGAGGTGTCCCGTTCTTTGGCGGCATGCGATGGGGCGGTGCTGATTGTGGATGCCGCTCAGGGGGTGGAGGCGCAAACGCTGGCTAATATGCATTTGGCGGTGGAGCAGCAGTTGGAGATTGTGCCGGTGGTGAATAAGATTGATCTTCCCAGTACGAATTTACCGAAGGTATACCGCCAGTTGGAGGAGATTGTGTGCATTCCCCGGGAGGAGGCTATTCTTTGCTCGGCTAAGGCCGGTATCGGTATCGAGGAGGTTCTGGAGGCTATTGTGACGCGTGTGCCTGCGCCTAAGGTGATGGAGGATGATCACCATTTGCGTGCGTTGGTGTTCGATTCCGTGTACGATGCTTACCGAGGTGTGGTTTCTTATGTGCGCTTGGTGAGTGGCTGTGTTTCCCGCGGGATGAAGGTGAAGCTCTTTGCTACGGATGAGACTTATGAGGTGAAGGAGGTGGGTATCTTTACGCCGAAGATGCAGGCAGTGGATGAGTTGCATACGGGGGATGTGGGCTATATTATTGCCAATATGAAGAGTGCGGCGGATGTGAAGATTGGCGATACATACACGAATTTGGCGGATCCGTGTGCGGAGCCTTTGCCCGGGTTTAAGGAGATTCGCCCCATGGTGTTTTCCGGTATTTACCCGGTGGATTCTGCTGATTATGAGAGTTTGAAGGCGGCGATGGCGAAGTTGCAGATTAATGATGCGGCTTTCACATATATGGGGGAAAGTTCCGTGGCGCTGGGCTTTGGCTTCCGCTGCGGTTTCCTGGGGCTTCTGCATATGGAGATTATTCAGGAGCGCTTGCGCCGAGAGTTTAATATGGATGTGATTTCCACTTATCCTTCCGTGATTTATGAGGTGCGCAAGACGGATGGAGAGGAGCTTACGGTGGATAATCCCAGTGTGCTGCCGGATCCGCAGGAGATTGATGTGATTCGCGAGCCTATCGTGAAGGTGTACATTATGATTCCTTCCGAGTATATTGGCGATATTATGCGCATTGTGATGGAGAAGCGTGGCGAGGTTATCCATACGGAGACGATTGATGATACGCGTGTGATGCTTACCTGCCGTATTCCCATGGCGGAAATTCTGGTGGATTTTAATGATAAGCTCAAGAGTACAACGCGCGGCTATGGCTCCATGGATTACGAGTACGATGGCTACCAACCTGCCAAGCTGGTAAAGATGGATATGATGATTGCCGGGGAGCCGGTGGATGCGTTCTCCATGATTGTACACCGCGACCGCGCGGAGAGCCAGGGGCGCGAGCTGGCGATTAAGCTCAAGGATGTGATCCCAAGACAGCTTTTCACGGTGGCGATTCAGGCTTGCATCGGGGGTAAGATTATTGCCCGCGAGAGTATTTCTCCCATGCGTAAGAATGTGACGGCCAAATGTTATGGCGGTGACGTGACGCGTAAGCGCAAGCTGCTGGAGAAGCAGAAGGAGGGTAAGAAACGCATGAAGTCCATCGGGAAGGTGAACATCCCGCAGGAGGCGTTCATTAATGTTCTTAAGAGCGGCGATTAAGCCGCTCTTAATTTTTACCAAGTGTGTGGAGTGCTTAGCGGGTGAGGAGTTCCCGCTGCCAGGACATCATGTCCGCCAGTCCTTTTTCCTCGTTGGTGGCAATGTGTTCTAACTGGGCTCTGGTAGCCACGATGGTGTTCTCCAGCGCAAGGGCATCCGCTATGCTGTTACGCTTCGTTTGCCAGTATTCCAAGCGGGTTTCGAAAGAGGCATCATGCTCGTAGCGCGTATGCGTGGGCAGGGTGGGGTATTCCTCCTCGTCCAGCAGGTGGAAGCGTTCCACGGCTTTGCGGAAACGCAAGGCGCGCTGGTTGTGCATGCTGCGGTTGGGGTGGGCACTGCGGAATTCCTGCAGGGCAAGGCTCCAGCGCAGGAGGTCATCGTTCGAACAGACCATGAAGGCCGGGCGGTCGATGCATTCTGCTTCGCGGTCGCGCCAGTGCCAGAGTGTTTTGAGGGCGGCAAGTCCGCGGCGGGTAAATTTACCGCAGCCTTTGATGCGCCAAGGTTCTTGGCTGCCGCTGAGGTGGCGTTCCTTGCCATGGCGGAGGTTGCAGGCGCAGCTTTCCAAAAACCATTCGTAGCGGCCGAGTTCGCGGAGTTCTTCCACGAGTTTATCCGCCATTTCCAGCATGTATTTCACATCCCCTCGGGCGTAATCCTGTAATTCTGCGGGGATGGGGCGGCGCCCCCAGTCCGCTTTCTGGTTTTTCTTGCTGAGGACAACTCCGTAGTAATGCTCCACCAGGGCGGCGAGCCCGAACTGGCGGAATCCCAGCAGGCGGGCGGCTATTTGGGTATCCAAAATCATGCGGGGCAGGATGCCATAGGCACGCTGCAGCAGGCTCATGTCGTAATCCGCTCCGTGCATCCATACCTCAGCTTCCTGGAGCCAGAGGGTAAAGAGGCTCATGTCTTCGATGGCGAGGGGGTCTATCACCATGACTCCTTCTGCATCCGCATATTGGATAAGGCAGAGTTTTTCGCGGTGACGATGCAGGCTGTCGGCCTCCAAATCCAGCACAGTACGTCCCGGTTTTTGGCGGGCGGCACGCTGTTTCCATTCGTATAAGGCCTGCGAGTCTGTTATCATGAACGGCGTGATGCTATCACATGTGCCTCGCAATGGCAAGAGGATTATACGTTAGTATGGCTTGCCGGACTGTGCGGCGGGGGCGGGAATCCGCTTATGATGGGCGTTATGGCTGTATGCAAATGTTTGTCATCCTTCTTCAAAGCTGCCTTGGGGCGGGGCGGAAGGGAGCACAGAATAGCCTTGAGTCCCCGGCCGAATATGGGTATACTGCGCGCATGGTCGAGTCTGAGAAATTGTTTGAGCGTGCATGTTGCGTGATTCCGGGTGGTGTAAATTCCCCTGTGCGGGCGTTTCGGCGTTTGGAGCAGGCACCGTTTTTTGTGTCGCAGGCTAAGGGGTGCCATCTGACGGATGAGGACGGCAAGCAGTACATCGACTACGTGGGTACGTGGGGACCTGCCATTTTGGGGCATGCGCCGGAGTGCGTGCTGGAGGCGGTGCAAGCGGCGATTCCGCATGGGCTGGGGTATGGTATTCCTACTCGTGTGGAGGTGGAGATGGCGGAAACGGTGTGCCGCTGGTTTCCCTCCGTGGAGAAGGTGCGTATGACTAATAGCGGTACGGAGGCTACCATGAGTGCCGTGCGCTTGGCACGCGGTTACACCGGACGCAAATATGTGATTAAGTTTGAGGGCTGTTACCACGGGCATGTGGATAGTTTGCTGGTGAGTGCCGGCAGTGGTGCGTTGACCCACGGCGAGCCGGATAGCGCAGGGGTGCCGGAGGAGTTTGCCGCGCTTACTATTGCTCTTCCCTATAATGATACCGCTGCCGTGGCGGCTGCTTTTGCGCGTTATCCCGGGCAGATTGCCTGTGTTATTGTGGAGCCTTATCCCGGTAATGCCGGGTTTTATCTTCCTCGCCCCGGGTTCTTGGAGTTTTTGCGGGAGATTACGGCGCGCCATGGGGCTTTGCTGATTTTTGATGAGGTGATGACGGGGTTCCGTATTTCTCCCTCCGGGGTGCAGGGAAAGGTGGGGATTACCCCGGATTTGACGACGCTGGGTAAAATTATCGGCGGCGGGCTTCCGGTGGGCGCCTTTGGCGGCCGCCGGGAGGTGATGGATTGTGTTTCTCCGCTGGGCCCAGTATATCAGGCCGGTACTTTGAGTGGTAATCCTGTGGCGATGGCGGCAGGGTTGGCTCAGCTGCGTTATCTGGAGGCACATGATAGTTACACTCGCATGGAGATGCTGGGTGCGCGTCTGGAGGAGGGAGTGCGGCGAATACTGCGGGATTTGGCTCTTCCGCTTACCTTTAAGCGCAGCGGGTCCATGTTCTGCCTCTTTTTCTCCACGGAGGATGTGTATGACCTCCGCACTGCCATGCGGGGGGATTTTGAGATGTTCCGCCGCTATTTCCTCTCCATGCTGGAGCAGGGGGTATATGTGGCACCTTCTCCGTACGAGACGGGATTCCTTTCCACTGCGCATACGGAGGCGGATGTGGATGCCACCTTGGCGGCCATGCAAAGGGCTTTGTCCAAGGTGCGGCAGATGTAGAAAGGTGCGGGTCTGTTTCAAATCTGCTGGTAAAAACTGGTAAAATAGAGCATTCATGAG
>CAYSYD010000123.1:0-4797 GCA_964435145.1 uncultured Akkermansia sp. | reverse complement strand
GAAGAGCTCAAGAAGCTCAACCTGCCTGCCGGTGTGGACATCACGATTAAGATCTGATTCCCGCCCCGAATTTACGAACACCTAACACAGATTTTTCAATAACATGTCTTTAGGACTTATTGGTAAGAAGGTTGGCATGACCCGCGTTTTCAACAAGGAAACCGGAGCCATGATTCCCGTCACCGTCATCGACGTGACCGGCAACACTTACGGCCAGATCAAGACCGCTGAGAAGGATGGCTACAGCGCCATTCAGGTGGCATTCGACGCTCAGAAGGAGAGCCGCCTCAGCAAGCCCGTGGCTGGCCATTTCAAGAAGCTCGGCATTGCTCCCGCTAAGCTCCTCAAGGAGTTCCGCGTGGAGGCTTCCGAGCTGCCCGCAGAAGGTGCCGAGCATCCCGGCTGCAGCCTCTTCGAGGAAGGCGCTTGGGTGGACGTGATTGGTACGTCCAAGGGTAAGGGCTTCCAGGGCGTTATGCGCCGCCATAACTTCCATGGTTCCCCGATGACCCACGGCTCCATGATGCACCGCCGTACCGGTGGTGTGGGTGCATGCGCCACCCCCTCCCGTGTGTGGAAGGGCCAGAAGATGCCCGGCCACCTGGGTAACGAGCGCAAGACCGTGCAGAACCTGAAGGTTGTTCAGGTGCGTAAGGATGACAACGTAATCCTCGTGTCCGGCCCCGTGCCCGGCGCCAAGGGTTCCTATGTGGTAATCCGCCCGGCCAAGAAGAAGAACGGTAAATAAAATAAACGAACTAGGAGAACCTATCTATGTCCGCTAATGAACTGACAATCGAGGCAGCAAATGCTGCTGGCCTCGTAACGGTGGGGCCCGAGAAGGGCAGCCAGGCTGTACACGACCTGGTGACCGCCTACCGTGCCAACCGCCGTACCGGCTCCGCCAACACCAAGACTCGTGGTGAGGTGGCCGGTAACAACCGCAAGATCTACCGCCAGAAGGGTACGGGTAATGCCCGCCACGGCGACCACCAGAGCCCCATCTTCGTGGGTGGTGGCGTGGTGTTCGGCCCCCGCCCCTGCGATTACTCCAAGAAGGTGAACAAATCCACCCGTAAGCTGGCTCTGCGCCGCGTTTTGGGGGATATCATCTCCGGTGGTAAGGTCGTAACCGTTCCTTCCTTCTCCATCGAGGACGGCAAGACGAAGAGCTTCGTCGCCGCCGTTGCCGGGATTGCAGAAGGCAAGAAGATTCTCATCATCTCCGATTGCTTCGATGAGATGACCAAGCGTGCCGGCCGCAACGTGGCCGATGTACTCCTCATGTCCGCCGCAGAGGTGAACGTGGAGCAGCTGCTGGATGCCCGCAAGGTAATCATCGTTGAATCCGCTATGGAAACCATCGCCAACCGCACCAAGTAAACCATGAACGATATCTACGACGTTATTAAGAAGCCGCGTGTTTCCGAAAAGGCAACCGTGATGCACGAGACCAACGGCGTGCTGACGCTTGAAGTGGCGGTGAAGGCCACCAAGATTGAAATCAAGCAGGCTGTGGAAAAAGCCTTCGGTAAGAAGGTGGCTTCCGTCCGCACGGCAAATTACGATGGCAAGGTGCGCCGCAAGCGCACGAAGGATGCCGGCACCGCACCCGCCTGGAAGAAGGCTTTCGTGCGCCTGGCCGAAGGTGAATCTCTGGACCTTGTCTAATATTGGAACCCGAAAATAGAAAGTAAGCTATCATGTCCCTCAAGTCATTTAAGCCTACCACTCCGTCCAACCGTTACAAGGTTCTGCCCTCTTTCGACGAAATCACCAAGTCCAAGCCGGAGAAGAGCCTCCTGCAGCCCATCCGCAAGAGCGGTGGCCGCAACAACAATGGCCGCATTACCACCCGCCACATCGGTGGTGGCCACAAGAAGCACTACCGCCTGGTGGATTTCCGCCGCACCCGCACGGATGTTGCCACCGTTATCGGTATTGAGTACGACCCGAACCGCACCTGCCGCATCGCCCTCATCCAGTATGCCGATGGCACCAAGAGCTACATCTTGGCTCCCGTGGGTCTTACGGTGGGTATGAAGGTGCAGAGCGGCGAGAACGTGGCCCCCAAGGTGGGCAACGCCATGCCCCTCAAGAGCGTGCCCTTGGGCACCGCTGTTCACAACATCGAGGTGCGCCCCGGTTCCGGCGGCAAGATTGCTCGCTCCGCCGGCCAGCAGGCTGTACTTTCCAACCGTGATGGTGAGTACGCTCTGGTGAAGATGCCCTCCGGTGAAATCCGCAAGTTCCGCGTGGATTGCTACTGCACCATCGGCCAGGTGGGTAACACCCAGCACATGAACGAATCCTCCGGTAAGGCCGGTCGTACCCGCTGGATGGGCATCCGCCCCACCGTGCGTGGTATGTGTATGAACCCCGTCGACCACCCCAACGGTGGTGGTGAGGGTAAGTCCAAGTCCGGTGGTGGTCGTCAGCACCTGAAGTCCCCGTGGGGTCACGTCAAGGGCCAGAAGACCCGCCGTCTCCGCAAGCCCTCCGATGTGTTCATCGTGCAGCGCCGTAATGCCAAGTAATTTTAACCAAAAACATTTTTAAGAACAATGGGACGTTCCCTCAAAAAAGGACCCTTCGTAAGCCAGCCTCTTCTCGACAAGGTTGACGCCCAGCTGCAGAGCGGGGATCGCAAGCCGATTAAGACGTGGAGCCGCGCCTCCATGGTCATTCCGGACTTCGTCGGTCTCACCTTCCTGGTACACTCCGGCAAATCCTTTGCCACGGTGTACGTGACGGAAAACATGGTGGGCCACAAGCTCGGCGAATTCGCCCCGACGCGTATTTTCAAGGCGCACGGCGGTATCGGCAAGAAATAATTAGAATAACCCGCAACCAACCATGTTCCTTACTCACCCCAGCACAAGCGTGGCAGCTCTGGCCCTCATGGCCGCAGGAGTATGCGCCGCTGCCGGTGAGGGGGAGCGTGGTACGGAGCGCAGGATAGACCAGCTGGAACGCCAGGTGGCCACCCTCCGCGAAAGCTACACCCTTGCCCGTTCCGATGCGGATGCTGCCCGCAAGCAATTGCAGGAAGTGAGTCTGCGTTTGGAAGCCCTTGGCGGTTCCGCCTTGGGGGGCACGGAAGAGCGCCTCATCGAAACCGCTTCTCAGCTGGAAGCCGCAAGGGCAGAGCTGGAAGCCGTGCGCCAAAGCTCCATGCGCCTTTCCGCTGCTGCGGCAGCGTATATGCGCAATGCTATGGCGGAGGACGAGGTAGCCCGGCAAACGCTGGAGACGGCCATGCAGGATATGGATGTAGCCCTTGGGCTGCGCCGGAAAGTGCAGACCGAGCTGGATGGTACCGTGGATGAAGCCAAGGTACTCTCCATCGACTCGGAATCCGGTCTCATCGTCATCAATGCCGGGCGCAGTGCCGGGGTGGAAGTGGGCATGCCCATGGAAATCTCCCGCGGCGACCAAGCCCTTGCCCTGACGGTGGTGACGGATGTGCGCAAGAGCGTATCCGGCCTGCTGGTGCAAAAGCGGCTGAACCAAAGCCTGAGCATTAGTGTGGGCGACCGCGTCTCCGTAAAATCCAACGAATAATTCTTCAACAAATACCATAACAATGGAAGTGAAAGCAGTATACAAGAACGCTCGCATCTCTGCGAAGAAGATGCGCGATGTAGCCGCCGCCGTCCAGGGTATGTCTGTTTCTCAGGCTACCGACGTGTTGAGCTACACTCCGAAGAAGGGCGCTTATCTCCTGAATAAGACCCTCAAGGCCGCTGTGGCCAATGCCGAGAACAACAACGGACTTGCCGCCGATGAGCTGGTGCTCAAGAGCGTGATGGTCGACGAAGGCCCCACGTTCCGCCGCACGATGGCCCGCGCCCGTGGTTCCGCGAACATGATCCGCAAGCGCACCTCCCACATTACCATTATCCTCGCTAGCAAAGAGGCATAACCATAACAAACTAACATAACACTATGGGTCAGAAAGTAAATCCTATCGGCTTCCGTCTTGCCGTTACTAAAGACTGGCGTTCCAAGTGGTATGCTACGGGCAAGGACTATGCCACGAAGCTCCACGAGGACCTCAAGATCCGCAAGTTCATTAAGGACTACACCGCCGATCTCAACAAGGATTTGAAGGGCTCCACGCCTGCCATTTCCCGCATCACCATCGAGCGCGCTTGGAACAGCGTCCGCGTTACCATCTCCACCGCTCGTCCCGGTCTCATCATCGGCCCGAAGGGTAAGAACATCGAGGAGATGACCACCGCCCTCAGCAAACTGTGCAGCGGCGCTCAGGTGAAGCTCGATATCATGGAAATCCGCCAGCCGGAGTTGGATGCTCAGCTTGTGGCAGAGAACATCGCCACGCAGTTGGAGCGCCGCGTCTCCTTCCGCCGCGCCATGAAGCGCGCCGTGCAGGTGGCCATGGACTTTGGTGCGGAGGGTATCCGCGTGCGTTGTGCCGGTCGTCTGGGTGGTGCGGATATCGCCCGTGCCGAGCAGTACCGCGAGGGTAAAGTGCCGTTGCAGACGCTGCGTGCCCCCATCGATTACGGTTTTGCCGAGGCTCGCACCCTGTATGGTGTCATTGGTATCAAGTGCTGGATCAACAAGCGCCCGGAAGTAGCCGGTGCAGCTCCCTCCGGCCGTCAGAACCGTGCCCCGCGTCCCCGCCGCGACCGTGGTGATTCCCGTCGCGATGCCTGATTCAACGAGACACAAACTTTAATTCTGAAAGGAGAATCCCTCCATTTCTGCCGGAGGTGGGCTTTGAAACATATAACATATAAATTCTCCTAACTGTCAGGCATCGTGGAGAGA
>CAYSYD010000122.1:0-4939 GCA_964435145.1 uncultured Akkermansia sp. | reverse complement strand
CCAAACAAATGCTGCGGGCGCAAAAATCGGCTTCAATCTGCAACAGAGCTTGCCGGGCATAACTGTGGCGGAGCAGGGAGCGCAGCTCCTCTCTCTGCCCAAAAAGATTCCATGCCGTACGCTGTATGGTCTCCGGGGCTTTGCCTGCAGCCTTATGTGCCAGAAACGCCTGCCAAGCACCTGCACTCGCATCATAGGCACAGAGGTGGTTTATGAAGAAATCCTCCATGCGCTGCCGCCCCACCAACGCTACCTTGCGGGGCAGGGCAACGGAGGCAAGGGTGCAGTGCGTATCCCAAAAAGGATGCTCCAGCCCGGAAAGTACCTTGCAAAGCTCGGGGTATCCCATTACGGAGAGTAGCGGCTCAATCACCTCCCATTTTCGGGCACTGAGTGCCAGTGCTGCCACTCGGCGCTGCGGATGGTTCAGCGGGCGGGATGGCCCCTGCGCCCAAGGCAGCTTGCGGGCGGGAGAAAGTTCGAACTGCTCCCGCAGTGCCCACCATGAATCCCAAATGCGCCGGTGGTATTGCCGCGCTGCATGGGAACATTGCTCCGGCAGCACGGGAAGTAAAAAACCGGCTGTGCCCAGCAAAATCGCCTCGGCTTGGTGCTGTAGCTCCTGTAAAGGCGCCCGATGTGCAAGCATCTGCATGGCCTCCTTGTTAGCGGCGTAGCCCAGAGTTTCCGCCCATGCCTCGTACCAGCATTGGCGGAGCCCTCGGAACTCCGCCTTGCGGAGAAAGAGGCGGTGCCTCTTTTCCAATCGGTGTGCTGCGGCTGCTTGCAGCAACTCCCGGATATGCTCCGGCTTGGCTTGTGCCAGTGGCTGCCTACAGCGGGGAATATCCTCGCTGCGCTCCGGATAGCCCATGCCGGCGGCCTGGCTCAGGGCACTGCGCCCAAGATACAGCACAGGCACTTCCCTGTGCTGGGAATTGCGCGTGTACCAGCTGCCTGCCGGGCGGGAAAGAACCACATGCAACACCACGTTGTTGTAAGCAGGATTAGCCCCGTGCCCATGCTGTTCCCAATCCTGCGGATGCGGGTCAATCTCGATATCGCCGCGCAGGCGAACTCCCTCCAACTCAATTTCTGCCCGTAAAAAATCCGGCCCATGGGAACGGTTCCAGAGCCCCACATCTAAGATGCGGATAGCACCATGGTGTTCCGTGTGCCCCTCCCTTGGCAGCAGCCCTGCATGCCACCAGCCCTGCACCCGCAGCTCCGGCGGCAGGGAAGCCCCCTCCGCCTCCTGCGAGGCCATGGGGTATACCTCCTCCAAGAGTTGCCGGTAGTCTGCTGCGAGCTTTTGGCGCTGAGGATGGGGCGGAATCATTCGTCCTGCTCTTCCAGTGCAGCTTCCTGCCGCATCAAATCTTCCTCCAAGGTCTCGCACACATAGCCAAAAGCCTCATTATTCTGGCTGCTCATAGAACGTAAGGTATTATGAGCCTCCAGCACATGGCGTGTACGATCCAGCTCCGAGAGAGCCCGGGCATCATTCCCGGCGGCAGCCTTGCCATCGTTCTCCATCCGGGCGCGGCGCTGGGCTAAATCCGGCCGCCAGAAAGCATCCGCAGCATCCATATCCAGCAGCATATCCAACCCCAAATTTTCCATGGCATCCCGCGTCCGCTTCGTGGGAGTGGCCACTTGCAAACTGCCCATAGCTGCCATGCACTTGCGCGCTAAGCCCGCCAGTGTTCCCATGAACGTGGAATCCACCCCGGGGCATATTTCCATATCCATCACGATGGTTTTCCCGCCTCGGGCAAGATACTTCTCCGCTACCGTTTTTAGTGCCGGACTATTCACAAAACTGCCGCGGCTCGTGCAGCGAATCCACAGGCAGTCCTCAAATTCGTAATAGGAGAGGGAAGTATCAGTCATGGTGAACAGCCTTCATTCTAAACACTCGCCCGCAACATGGCAAGAAAATAACGCACGAGTATAAAAAAAAGCATGCCCACTCCGGCTAAAATTCCCCCTACTGCCACGAAACTAGGATAAAAGAATTGCACCCCCGAGGGGAGAGTGGTAGAATCTGCCGCCTTCTTGTTACGGGGAATGAACAAATCATATTACAGTGCCTTGGCTGCGGCGGTTTTGGCCGCTGTGTTGATGGGCTTGCTCGGTTTCTTTGTGCGCCAGACGGAATGTTCCGCCCAAGGCTGTTCCTTTGCCCGTTTTGCCATTGGCCTGGTGCTGATGGTACCCGTGCTTACCATACAGTGCCGGAAGGGGCAGGGGAGTTTCCGCTTCAGCGCATCCTCCGCTTTTTCCGGAGCCGGTATCAGCCTTTGCATCCTTTTTTATTTTATCGCCATTACGCGTATATCCGTAGGAATCGCGGCGCTTTTACTATACACCGGACCTGTTTTTGCCGCCGTGGGAGAAGCCCTGTGGCAACGCCGCCTCCCCGCCGCGCGCGAAGTTCTCCTCATGGCGGGCTCCCTGCTTGGCATTGTATTGGTTACCCTTTTTGCCGGGGGGGATTGGAGCGGTAGCCTGCCGGGGTACATATACGGCCTACTTTCCGGCGCATGTTATGCGGCATACATCTTAGCCAACCGGCAAATTCCCGCCGAAATCTCACTTTCTCAGCGTACATTTTGGCAATTTGCCGCCGGTTGCCTAGTGCTGCTGCCCCCGCTGCTGCTCACGGCGGAACCATATGCCGGCATACAGGAAGGCTGGCCGTACCTCCTTTGCATCGGCATACTGCAAGGCTTTGCCGTACTTTTACTGGTAGCATACGCCGTACGCCGCCTCTCCGCCATAGAATTCGGCACCATATCCTACTTAGAACCCGCTGTGGCCGTGCTGCTGGGCTATCTGGTTTATGCAGAAGCCATCACCCCCGGGCAGTGGGTAGGCTTTGCCCTTGTATTGCTCTCCTCCGCCGTGCAAACATTTTTCCCCGGAAAATCCTAACACCTTCTCCCCCTCCCTCCCTTATGACACCCCTTGCTAATCTCGAATCCGTACACACTCTGGATTTGCATGCCGCCGGTGAACCATGCCGCGTACTCTACTCCGCCTGCCAAGAACTCCCCGGCCGCACCATGCGCGAACGCTTGGACTACATGCGCGAGCATCTGGATGTAATTCGCTCCTTCCTGATGCGCGAACCCCGCGGCCATAAAGCCATGTTCGGCTCCATCCTCTGCCACCCCGTCACCCCCGATGCGGATGCCGGCATCCTCTACACCGATTCCGATGCCTACTTGGATATGTGCATTCACGGCACCATCTGCACAGCCCGCGCCGTAGCAGAACTGGGGCTCCCCCTGCATTCCCCGGATTGTGTGGCTCTGGACGCCGTCTGCGGGCGCATTCTGGCCCGCCTACACCGCAACGAACGCGGCCGTGTGGAGGAAGTAACCGTCCAGAACGTCCCCTCCTTTGTGTACACCCCGGAACCCATTACCCTCCAAGTACAGGGTCTTGGCCCCGTGCAGGCATACATCGTCTTTGCAGGCAACTTCTTCGTCCTTGTGGATTATCCCTTTGCCGAACCCCTCGGCCCGGAATCGCACGATAAAGCCTTCTATGTGGATTTGGGCATGCGCATCAAACGTGCTGCAAACGAAGCACTCAGCGTACAGCACCCCACCAACCCCTCCACGCGGGAAATCGCCCTCGCCGTCATCTACCAGCGAAAAGGCTGCACCCCCCTGCACGTCCGCAACACCGTCATCTTCGGCAGCGGACAGATGGATCGCAGCCCCTGCGGCTCCGGCACCTCCGCCCTCATGACTCTCATGCACCACCTCGGAGAACTTGAGCTGGGGGCTCCCTACATCTCGGAATCCTTCATCGGCTCCATCTTCCATGGAGAACTGAGGGCCTCCGAACCCGTAGCCCAGTATCCTGCCGTCATCCCCCTTGTTACCGGCCGCCCCTACCTTACAGCACGCTGCGAATTCATCCGCGAAGCGAACGACCCCTTCCGCGATGGTTTTGTGATTGATTGAACCGCCATGATTATCGATACCCATTGCCACTTGGTGCATGATAAATACACCGATATGGCACAGATCCGCGCAGAATCCATAGCACTGGGCGTGCCCCACTGCATCTCCCAAGGCACCCACCCGCAGGACTGGCTTCCGCAACTTGAACTTGCCGCTGCCATGCCGGATTTCATCACCTCCTGCCTTGCCGCGCACCCCTCCGAAGCCACCAACGTGAGCGATGAGGATTTTGAATACATGGCCAAGCTCTGCCGCCTGCATCCCCAGGCCGCCATCGGAGAAACCGGCTTGGACTACTTTTGGGAAGCACCCGCCGGCTGGGAAGAAAACGCCTACCGCTCCCGCCAACGCACCCTCCTCGAAAAACACTTCAACCTTGCAGAAGAACTCGGCCTCAACATCTCCCTCCACACCCGCGATAAAGTGGGCACCGCCTGCTTTGACGATGCTTTTGCCATCGCCCGCAATTTCCCCAAAGTACGCCCCGTATTCCACTGCTTCATCGGCACACAAACTCAGGCAGAAGCCATCTTCACCCATTTGGATGGCCTAATCTCCTTTACCGGCATCATCACCTTCAAAAAAAGCGAACCCCAGCAGCAAGTTGCCGCTTGGTGCCCCGCAGACCGCATCATGGCGGAAACAGATTCCCCCTTCCTCTCCCCGGAACCTCATCGCGGCAAACTTAACATCCCGGGGCGCACCCGCTTTGTGGTGGAAAAACTCGCAGCCCTGCGCGGCGTCACCCCGGAAGAAATGGCCGCCCTCACCACGGCAAACGCCCTCCGCTTCTTCCGCCTCCCCCCCTTCCTTTCCCAAGCAATCTGAGGCATGTGAGTTTTATCGACTCCGGCTTTGCTCAGAAAATCGTTGGGGTATATGGGGGCTTGGGGGGTGTATGTCGGCCAGGGCAGACGCATTAGAAAGTTCGTGTCATGACCTTATGGCAGAAACACACG
>CAYSYD010000121.1:0-4979 GCA_964435145.1 uncultured Akkermansia sp. | reverse complement strand
TGCGCGGTGGCAAATGCCACACGGCCAAGGAAGCCCGCCCCAACTTTATTGTGGAGCTGGAGCATCCCACTTTCCTTACCGGCTGCATTATCCGCAAAACAGGGAATGGGGGGCGCATGCCCCGCGCCACGGTGTATACCAGCTCGGATGGTGCCACTTGGTTCAAACAGGCGGAGAGTGGCAATGTACCATACGAGTGGAGTGTGCGTTTCCCGGAAGGCACCTCCGGCAAGTGGGTCAAACTGGAGTTCGATAACGGAGATTCCCCGAACTTTGCCCACATCTCCCACTTCGTCATCTATGGTGAATAAGCCCCTCCCCAAACTCAAAACAGCTAACCCCTTTTTTTGATACTTATGAAGAAATTCACCTTTTTCCTCTTCCTCCTCTCTTTGGGTGGCGTGGCGGTATACCTGTACTACCCGGAGCTGGAATCCCGTTTCTGCGCGAGGAAAGGAAAAATAACCGCCCCTGCGCAAGAACCTCTCCCTGCGCCCATCCCCCTGCCTAAGGGAGATGCAGCCCCCGCACCGGCAGAAAAACCCGCTCCGGAAATAGCCGCCAGCCCGCTGCCATTCCCGGAATCCCCCGCCACGCTGGAAAAAGCCAAGGAGGAAAATAAACCCTCCCTCATCATCTGGCATGGCTCCGACTGGCTGCCCGGCACGGATAAAATCGTGCGCACATGGACCCAGCTGGCCAAAGAAGAACTCCCCGTCATCATCGGCCAGTTCGATGAGCGCTTGGGCTACCTGCCCGGGGAGCATCCCCGCCAGCGCCAAGTCTCCTATGGCGGTTGCTACGAGCTGCCCATCGCCGTACTCTCCGCCCCGGATGGCACCTACCTTGCCTCTTGGAGCGGCAAGCGAGTATACTCTGTAAGCGGTATGAAGAAAGGCGTGGAGCGTGCCCTTAAGCGCATGCCGGACTTCATGTCCCTGGTGGAGCGTGCCCGCAGCACCAAGGGAACGGAAGCTGCCATGGCCGCCGGGGAAGCCCTTTCCATGCTTTCCTTGCACGATGCCATGCGCCACCGTGAGCTGCGCGATATCCTCAACAAGCAAGACCCCGACCATGCCACCGGCTACCGCTACCTTTACGGTATGGACCATATGGGCATGTACGAGGAGATAAATGCCGTGCTGAATGGTGGCAAAGGCGCGGAGGCCACCCTTAAAGGTACTGACCGCCGCTTCGACGAAGCGGAACAATTCATCCAAAACATCCTGAAACAGCACAAGGATATGCACCGCGAGCTGCGCCAGCAGTGGCTCTCCGGCCTTGCTTATGTGTACCGAGAGCGCTACTGGACTACCAAGGACGAAACCTGGCGCACCAAACTACTTAAAACCTACCGCCGTGTGGCCAAGATTGACCCCGAAACCGAATACGGCAAAGGCGCGGAAAAACTCTGCCGCTACTGGGACCCGGAGTACATCTACGTTATCCGCGATGGATATTATGACAACAGCCACAACGCCCTCCGCATGGAAAAAGAATGGTGCGTGGATGTGACACGCAGTGTCAAATCCCCCGGGCGGTATAAATTCTCCATTATCCCCAGCCAGGGCGGCCGCTTGGATGCACGCGATTTCCGCCTCTTCATCAACGGCCGCATGGCAGGCCGCCCCTTGGATGCCGAGGAGGACACCATTACCCGCAACGTCACCTTCCAAGTGGATGGCCCCATACGCGGCCGCGTGGAAGTGCGCCTGCGCGTCACCACACACGACCACTGGTTTGGCTGCAGCGGCAAGCTGGAAATGAAAGCCCTCGAGGACTAAGCCCCGCCGCTTGTACTCTCCCCATTCCCGCTGCCTCCGCTGCGCTTGACAGCGGGGGCGCCTTGTTGTACTATTTGCGGCGATGAGTAGCAGCTTACGCGGCATGGTACTGGAGTACCTGCACGCCTTGCAGGAGCAGGGGGTGCAGCAGCTGCCCGTGGACGAGGACGCCCGCACCATCCTCCGCAGCTGGATGCTGGCCGCCCGGCGCGGCAGCACCGTATTGCCCCCGCTGCCTACTGCCCCCCAAGCCGCCGCCCAAGAAAAAGCAGCTCCTGCCGCCGCTTTCAGCAGCCTGCATGTGGAGGCGGACAGCCCTGCCCCCCCCCCGGAAACAGAGCAGGAGGAAATACCCTTCTTCCGCCCCGGCGGAGAAAGCCCGGAAGCTGCGTGGCAAAACATGCAGCGCCTGCTGCCCACATGGGAGCCCCTCCGCAGCCTCGGCACCCTGCGGGAAAAAGCCATCCTCCCCCAGGGGAACATCCGCGCCTCCATCATGTTCGTGGGGGATGCCCCCGGCTATGCGGACGAGAAACAGGGCCTCCCCTTCTGCGGGGAAGCCGGCGGCAAGCTGGATGGCATGCTCAAAGCCATGGGCCTTACCCGCCAGGAGGTTTACCTTACCCAACTCCTTAAATTCCGCCCGGCACAGCCCCGCCAAACCCTGAATACCCGCCCCCCCACCGAACGCGAGGTGCGCATGAGCCTCCCCGTGCTGGATTTCGAAATCCGCCTTGTTCGCCCACGCGTTATCGTTGCACTGGGCGTCATTGCCGCGCGCGGGCTTTTGCAACGGGGAAACCTGCCCTTGGCCGCATACCAGGAACAGCACGGGCACTACCGGGATATCCCCGTCATCGTTACCCACCATCCCTCCTACCTCCTTCGCACCAGCGATTTGGCAGAGCGCCGCCGCCTGTGGGAAGAAATGCTCCGCGTAATGGAAATGGCACAGCTCCCCATCTCCGAGAAACAGCGCGGCTTCTTCCTCCCCAAAAAATGAATTTTCATTTACAAAGCCCCAAAAATACTTATAATAAACACACTAACCCCATTTTTATTACCATGGGACTCCTCCAAAATCTTGCCGCTGTCGCCATCCGAAACAAAGTCATCTCCAACCTGCGCGCTAACTGCCCGGAAGGCATTCAGCAGGAATTGGAAACCCTTCTTGCCGATAAGGAAGCCGTGGCCATCATCCAAAAACTCGTTACAGAGGCCATGAAAACCGGCACCGCCATTAAGGCCGATGCCATTAGCGCCTTACCTTTCCCCCCCGCTATTAGCCGCCTTTTGGCAGATACCCCCAAACTCCTTACCTACCTTGTGCTTGCCGCCCGCATGGCCGGTAAAAAATAAATACGTTTACGCGTGAATTTGATTGACATTCAGCGGAGTTGGGGGTATCCTCCCCGTCCCCGCTGATGCTGCAATACCAACAACGGAGGGCTGGGGGCGTAAGCGCAGCACCTTCCAAAAACCAGTGGTTCCTGCCATAAGGTTCCACGCAACATATATATACACAATGATTAACGAACTCGTTACCAAGATGGTGGAAGCCGGTGTACACTTTGGGCACCAGACCCGCAAGTGGCATCCCAACATGAAGAAGTACATTCTTACCCAGAAGAATGGCATCCACATCATCAACCTCGAAGAAACCGAAAAGTGCTTGGATAAGGCCTGCGCCTTCCTTAGCGACCTCGCTGCCAAGAACAAGAAGATTCTCTTCGTGGGCTGCAAGCGCCAGGCTCAGGAAGCCGTGAAGGACGCCGCCGAGGCTACCGGCCAGTACTATGTGAACTTCCGCTGGCTCGGTGGTATGCTCACCAACATGACCACCATTAAGAAGAGCATCTCCCGCCTCGACTACCTCGAGAACCTCGACAAGCAGCCGGAGTACAAGAGCATGTCCAAGAAGGAACTTGCCGCTCTTGCCCGCGAGCGCGAGAAGCTCCAGCGCAACCTCCAGGGTATCCGCACCATGGGCGGCGCTCCCGATGTGATGATTGCCATCGGCGCTGACCACGAGGACATCGCCATCCGCGAGGCTCACATCCTGGGTATCCCCGTCATCGTACTTACCGATAGCAACGCCGACCCCGACACCGTGGATTTCCCCATCCCCGGCAACGACGATGCCGTGCGCTCCATCCGCCTCATCCTTTCCGTGCTGGTGGAAGCTATCAACAAGGCCAAGCCCTAATTTTTAACCCCCTTACTCAAATAGCAAAACAATGGCTGAAATTACCGCCGCTATGGTTAAGGAGCTGCGCGCCAAGACTGACGCCGGCATGATGGATTGTAAAAATGCACTCATCGAGTGCGACGGCAACATGGATGAAGCCGTGAAGTACCTTCGCGAGAAGGGCATTGCCAAGGCCGCCAAGAAGGCTGACCGCGACGCCAAGGAAGGCGTGGTCGCCACCGTGGTGGAAGGCAAGGATGGCATCATCTACGAAATTAACTGCGAAACGGACTTCTGCTCCAAGGGCGACAAGTTCCGCGCCCTCGTGGCCGAGGTGGGCACCGCCCTCAAGGCATCCGCCGCCACCACTCTGGAGGACGCCCTCAACGTACCCATGAACGGTACCAGCGTGGAGAAGTACATTGCAGAGCAGTGCGCCGCCATTGGTGAGAACATGAAGCTCCGCAAGTTCGGCCGCTACACACTGGCCGGCGAAGGCAGCGTTACCTCCTACATCCACATGGGTGGCAAGGTGGGCGTGCTGCTGGAAGTGGCTTGCGGCAATGCCGCCACCGCCACTGCCGAGGACTTTGTAACCCTCTGCAAGGACATTACCCTTCACATTGCCGCCTGCGCTCCCAAGAGCGTGGACTCCTCCTCCCTGGATCCCGCCTTCGTGGCCGAGGAGCAGGAAATCGCCAAGGCACAGCTCATCGCCGAGGGCAAGCCGGAGCATCTGCTGGAGAAGATTCTTCCCGGCAAGCTCAAGGCCCTGTACAAGCAGAGCTGCCTGCTGAGCCAGGAGTTCGTTAAAGACCCCTCCGTCTCCGTGGAGAAGCTCGTGGCCGATATGGGCAAAAAGCTGGGCGACACCATCACCGTGGTATCCTTCCAGCGTTTCCAGCTGGGAGCTTAATCACAAAAAAACGAAAGCTCGAGAACCGCTGCATCCCCCGCCGGGTGCAGCGGTTTTTTTGGTACGACCGACGCGATATGCGCACTGCGGT
>CAYSYD010000120.1:0-4992 GCA_964435145.1 uncultured Akkermansia sp. | reverse complement strand
CTAGGATTTATCGGCACTTGCGTTCCTCAGAAAAAATCTTTGGGACACATGTGGGGGAGGGCGGGAAATGTGACAAAATCTTGGCTTGAATACGTTGGGTTATTTGCTATACTTGCGCGTATGAATGGTTTTCGGGTGACGATTCTGGTGCTGCTCTGCTTGGCTGTGGGGCTGATGTTCTATGCTGTGGCGGTGCTTTTGCCGACGCGGCAGGATCAGTATGAGTTGTACCAGACGCAGCAGAAGATTCAGGAGTACCAGCAGCGGGATGAGGCGCACCGCGCGCGTATGGCGCAGTTGCAGCCGGAGGTGGATGCGCCGGAGGTGGCGAATGCGCGGCAGGCGGTGGAGTCTGCGGCGAAGGAGCAGGAGATGAAGCTGACGGAGGCGGAGGAGCAGAGTGTGATTGCTTCCGCTAAGCGTAAGCAGCAGATTTCTGCTGCGCGTAAGGCGGCTAAGGCTGCGGCTCAGGATGCAGCGGCGGTGACGGCGCTGGGTACGGTGGCGGCTTTTAGTAAGGAGTGGAATTCGATTCTTTTTACGCTGAAGGGGAATCAGCCTGTGGCGGAGGGGCTTTTTGTGGCGGTGCGCCGCGATGGGGATTATATTGTGTGCGAGGCTGTGGTGGATGGCCGGGATGAGGAGTCCGGGCAGGTGAGTGCTACGATTAAACAGGCGAAGTTTGGCGGTGCGGATTTGGGGATTGCTCAGCCGGAGCCGGTTCCCGGGGATGAGGTGATTGTGTCTCCGTATTTGAATGCGGGGGATTTGAAGTCGTTTGGCGGCTTCGATGCTGTGCCGACAGTGGCGCCGGCGGCGGCTCCGCAGGGGGCTCCGGCGGGGGAGGCTGCCGATATGCCGGAGTTGGAGGCGACGCTTACGCCTATTCCTTAATGGTTTTTCTTGTTTGCCGGGTATGTCTGAGTCATCGTCTCAATCTGTGCTGTTTGATCGTACTCCGAGTTTTTCGTTTGAGTTTTTCCCGCCTAAGACGCAGGAGGGTGCGGCGTCTTTGCTGGATACGGTGGTGAAGTTGCAGGAGTTCCACCCGAGTTTTGTGAGTGTGACGTATGGGGCGGGGGGCGGTTCCCGAGAGTTGACTCGAGCTGTGGTGTGCGATATGCAGAGCCGGGGGATTCCTACGGTGCCGCATTTGACGTGTGTGGGGCATACGGAGGCGGAGATTGAGGATATTTTGCACCATTATATTGCGGCGGGGGCGCGTGCGATTATGGTGTTGCGTGGGGATCCGCCGCGCAATGGGGTGTATAATCCCGGGCAGGATGCTTTTCGCCATGCGGCGGATTTGGTGCGTTTTATTCGTGCGTGGGAGGATAGGCAGCGTTTGCCGCAGAGGCTTACTCTGGGGGTGGCGGGGTTTGCGGAGGGGCATCCGGATTCCCGCAATCGCTTGCGGGAGATGGATTTTCTGAAGGCTAAGCTGGATGAGGGGGCGGATTATATTTGTACGCAGCTTTTCTTTGATAATCACGCTTTTTTCGATTTCCGGGACCGCTGCCGGCTTATGGATATTCATGTGCCGATTATTGCGGGGATTATGCCTGTGACGTCTATTTCCAGTATGAATCGCATGGCGGAGCTTTCTGCGGGTACGAATTTTCCGGCGCGTTTGCTGAAGGCGATGCTGCGTGCCGGTGGGGATAAGCAGACGATTGAGCGTGTGGGAATCAATTATGCCAGTAACCAGTGCGGGGAGTTGTTGGATGCGGATGTGGATGGTATTCATTTTTATACGTTGAATCGTTCCAAGGCTACTTTGGAGATTTACCACAATCTTGGTTTTAACAATTATTACGATGTGGATCGCCTCCGCATGCTTAACAATATTTACAAATCATAATACGATATGGATACGAAGCCTAAGAATGAAGAGGATATTCAGCCGCTTACGCCGGAGGAGATTAAGGCTATTGGTGAGATTGCCGTTGGTCCTTCCCGGCATGAGGTGTTCCTGAATCAACATTACAGGAAGTTGATGTGGGGTGGTATTTCGCTGAGTCTTGTGGCCGGGGTGGTTATTGCCTATTTTTCTCATAAGAATGATATGAGGATGGAGGCTGCGGCCCAGGTGGTGCAGGCGATGAAGGTGGCGGCTCCCGGCGCGATGGTTTCTGCGGCGGAGTACGATGCTTCTACGCTGCAACAGCTGCGTGCGGAGTATGCGGCTACGCCTTCTGCGGAGACTGCGTCTTTGCTGGAGGGGCTTTCTTTGCTGGCAAAGGGGGAGGAGGCTGCGGCGGTGGCTTTGTTGGAGCAGTTGGCCTCCGGGTCTGCTAATGTATTGTTGCAATCCCGTGCTTTGGCTGCGCTGGCTACGCATTATTTATCCACCGGGAAGGAGGCGGAGTCTCGTGCGGCATGGCAGCGCGTGACGGAGCTGGGGGATACGCCTTATACGGCTTTGGCATATATTACTTTGGGGGATATGTGCAAGAGTGCCGGGGAGCGTGATGCCGCGCGTGCTTTTTACGAGCAGGCTTCTGCCAAATGTGCCGCGAGTACGCTGGTAACAGGTAAGGTGGTGGAGATGCGGCTGATGCTGCTGGATGTGGATGCTCCGCGTGCTGTGGCTCCGGCTCCTGCGCCGGTGGCTCCTGCCGCTCCCGAGTCGAATTCTTCGGAGCCGTTCGGGGCGGCGTCCGGTGTTCAGGGGGAGGGTGGCAGTCTTTTTTCGGAGCCTGCCGGGTTGTAAGAGCCCGGGGGTGATGCATGGAGGTTGATTTATGGGCTTGTATCAGGATAATTTCAGTGGTTTATCGGAGTTGGAGCGTTTGGCTGCCATGGCTCACGACCCGGTACGCGTGCATGAAATCGGCGCGGACCAGTGGCCTCTTGCTATGATGGCTTGTGCCCTGATGGCCAGTAATGATGCGGAGAAGCAGGAGGAAAACTTCTCTCTTTACAATTTGTTTGCTACGAAGACATCCGTGGCGGCGCGGCGTAGTAGTATGGTGCAGTTGTGCCGTTTTATTGCCGGGCGTAAGGGGGAGGGGTGGAAATCTCTGTTGCCGTATGCCTCGCAGGAGCCGGATGAGGCTTTGAGCCGCAAGGCGGCACTCAATGTGGCTACGCTGGCGCAGCCTGCTCCGGAGGAGCCATTGGGCGGTGTGCAGGAGCTGGTGCGTTTGTTGGTTGCGGATGAGTTTGCGCCCACTACTTTGCTGGATGCTTTGCTGAGTATGAGCGATATGCGGGTGCTGCCTTTGCTGACGCCCTTGCAGCGCCTTTCGGAGGAGCGTTTGGAGGAGTTGGTGGAGGAGTTGGAGGTGGCGCCGAATCGTCTGAGTTGTTCTTGGTTGCTGGAGGTGTTGGTGAATCATCCGGCGCTGGGGCAGGGGGTGGTGGATGCATTCTGCCGCATGGCTCCCAAGGCTTCGGCGGTGATGGATTTGGTGCTGCCCATCCCCACATGGGGCTTTGAGAAGGCCACGCCGCAGCCGCTGCATGGCTGGACCTTGGCGGAGTATTTCCCCCGTATGCTGCCGGAGCTGAGCCCCCATTTGAGTGAGGAGCAGCTCCGGGAGGTTCGCGAGGCTTTCGGGGCGTAATTCTGTGTTGCCCTGTGTGTCAGCAGGTGGCGCTGCCCGTGCTTTCGGCTTGCTATGGCGGGGGGTGCGGTGTTATAACATGACCACGCTTTTTTTGAGCCGGTCCCGTAGTTCAATGGATAGAACGGCCCTCTCCTAAAGGGCAGATGTGGGTTCGATTCCCGCCGGGACTGTTTTTGTTATGCGGATTTTTTTGAGGTGCTAGTTCAGCACCTGTCCGGTTACTTTGAAGTGTAGTTTGGCCACGTCTCCCAAGCGTTCCGCGCCGTGTGTGCTGACAAAGTGTTTCGCTGCGCGTACTACATGGGGGGCACAGCCGAGGGGGAGTGGGCATTTTGCGGCCTCGGCGGTGTGTTTTATCCATTGCACGAAGCGTGCCCGTGCCAGTATGGAGGCTGCGGCGACGGCTACATCGCTTTCCGCTTTGGTGCGCTGCTCCAGTTGCACGGGGAGGTGGCGCTGCCCTAGTGCGCGTTTAAGCACCCATTCGTTGGCAAACTGGTCGCTCAGGGCTCGGGGGCAGGTGGGTACCATGCTATGTAGTGCGGCGATGACGCGTGCATGCCCCCAGGCGAGTAGTTTGTTCAGGTTGCCGAATTCTGTGTAGAGTTCGTTGTACCTGCGGGGACCTATGCAAATGATTTCGTGTGCGACGCCTGCGGTGCCCATAATTTTTTTTGCGAGGCTAAGGATGCGGGCATCATCCAGCTGTTTACTGTCTTTGCAGCCCAGACGGTGGAGTTCTGCTGCGCAGCGTTCATCGGTGTATACGCCGGCGATGACTAGGGGCCCGAAGTAATCCCCTTTTCCGCTTTCATCGATGCCGAAATGGGGGGTGGTATCCACCAGCGCCGGAAGGGTGTTTTTGAGGGAGGGGGCGGAGCGGCCGGGGGTGAGATTCAGAAAATTTTGTATGAAGTTATCTGCGTTTTTTCCTTGGATGAGTAATTTTTTCTTTTTGGGGAAAAATGCAGCATTAACGCCTTGGCCTTCGTAGCAAAAAGTGGCGTATTCTCTGGAAATTTCGCTAAAATCGGGGTGGTCTGCCAGCTTCTTCCGGAGGGTTTGGGCTTCTGCCTCGTTCAGTTCAATGGTATATTGAGATGCCATGTCCGCTTTAAAGATGGTCTTATTTCGCTTTTCAGTCAATCAAAAACACCCGAATTCGCCCTAAAATAGCCGGGTTGACGCAAAAAAAGGGGGAGAATTAGCACTTTAGGCGAGACAAAAGGAAAAAAGTGGTCTACAATGGGCGCGGCTTTTTCAACAAAGCGATTTATTATGGCTAATACGATTACTAAAAGAGAGCTGGTAAACAAGGTTTGCGCGGAGCTGGACTGCGGCTTCACGCAGAATGAGGTTCTTGATGTTGTTCAGAAAACCATTGATCTCATCACTGAGGCTCTGGGCAAGGGCGATCGCG
>CAYSYD010000119.1:0-5000 GCA_964435145.1 uncultured Akkermansia sp. | reverse complement strand
AACTCCCACATCTGGGTGGAACGCAGCGTCACACGGGCGCCGAGGACTTCACCCTCGCGGAGTTTGAAGTTAGCCACGCTCTTGCGGGCGTACGTCATAGCCGGCTTCTGGCCGGTGATTTTGGCGATTTCAGCAACAGCATCCTCCACCGCCTGTTTGCGGTCGGGGTGCTTGCCCATGCAAGTGGTCACCACAATCTTCTCGAGACGGGGGATTTGATGCACGTTGGCATAGTTGTGCTTCGCCTGGAGGGCCGGGACGACCTTCTCCTTGTAGTATGTAAGCAATGTAGGTGTGCTCATAATATTAGCGGGTCAGCTCTTGTGATTAATGTTTGTTTGTGATGGCTTAAGCGCGGAGGTGCTGCCTTTCGGCATCAGCTCACTTTCTTCACATTGGAGATGTGGATGGCGCCGTCGATTTCCTTAATGCCGCCTTCAGGATTGTCCTCGCTGGGCTTGGTAGCCTTCTTGAGGGTGCGGACACCCTCCACGATGACGGTCTGTTTCTTGGCATTCACGGAAAGAACAACACCACGCTTGCCCTTGTTCTTGCCGGCGATTACGAGAACGTCATCACCTTTCTTCACGTGGGTCTTCATCGTTTGTGTTTTCTAATTACGTGTTGAGTCCACACTACACCTGTAGTGCGGGGCACCTACTATACCCTTAGGTACCCGATACGTCAAGCAAAATTCCGCGATTTCGGGCAAATGAATTCGTTTTTTGGCTAGAGGGGCGGAAAAACACGCTTGCGGGAGCGCTTAAACCGCAGGGAAAGCAGTACGGCCGCCACAGTAAGAGCCACCACAAAACTCACCCAGGCACCGGCGGGGCCCATGGCAGGCAGGAGCCAATCCGTGCGGATGAGGATGCAGGCCAGCGGGAAGCCCACGAGCCAGTAGGAAATCATACATGCCCAGGTAATCACCTTGGTATCGTGCAAGCCGCGCAGCAGCCCGGCCATGAAACACTGCGTGCAATCCGAATACTGGTAAAGCGCACATAGCACCAGCAAGAACTGAGCTACCTCTGCAATGGCAGCATCCTCCGTATACAGCGCAATGATGTCCCGGCGGAAGAGGATGGTTCCTAAAGCCAGTAGCGTTACCACGCAGTACATTAAGCCGGCTCCGGTACCCAGCATGGCATAAAACCCACGGCGGTTCCCTGCCCCCACATGGTATGCCGCACGGATGGATACGGCAATGGAGAGGGAAAGCGGAAACATAAATACAAGTGCAGAGACGTTAATGGCCACTTGCTGGGCACTTACCGCCAAAGCACCAAGGGGCGCAATCACCAGAGTCACCACACAGAAGAAACTCATCTCGCACAGGGATGCCACGCCCAGCGGAAGCCCCATGCCTACAATTCTGCGTACAAGAACCCAATCCACCGGACGCCACGTGAGCATTTGGCGCGCATGCAAACGGTGCTGTGGCAATGCATACATTAACGCCAGCAGCACACCACACATAAGCCAATGGATGAGTGTGGTGGCAAGGCCGCAGCCGGCACCGCCCAATGCAGGAATGCACCCCCAGCCAAAAACAAATAGAAAATTGAGCGGAATATTCAGCAGCAGGCCGACAAAGGAAATCAGCATGGCGGGGCGGGTTTGCCCATAACCCTCAAAATTTCCCTGCAAACCACGCATGAACACACTGGCCGGTGCCGCAGGTATCAGGAAATAGAGATAGAGCTGCGCTACGCGAACCATCTCCGCATCGTCCGAAACGTAGGGAAACACCAAGCAGGCGCACCACAACACCAGCATTTCCACCACCACCAGCAACCACCCCAAGCGGTGCGCATTATTGAGCAGATAGCCCACCTTCCCCTCGCAGCCGGCACCGCGCAGGCGGGACACCATGGGACCGATAATGGTTAAAATGGAGCCTATGGACACCATAATAGGTGCCGTAACCGCACAGCCCATAGCCACTCCGGCCAGTTGCTCCGCCCCGGCACGCCCTGCCACGATGGTATCCACCACCCCCATGCCCATGTTCATGAGGTTAGCAATATACAAGGGCACCATGAGTGATAGAAGCCGCCGCAGTTCGCGCTTATCAAACCATGTACCTGTAGGAGCTTTTGAGTCCATTTTTTCTTCCTGCGCTATAAAAAAGATTCCCTCCATGCAGCATGGAGGGAATCTGACATCTGGAACGGGATTCGAACCCGTGTTGCACGCGTGAAAGGCGTGAGTCCTAGGCCTCTAGACGATCCAGACACTTACCGCACCGCTGGCGGTGCGGGGGTAATCTAGCACAACCTCACCGCCTTGGCAAGTAAATTCAGAGATTTTTTTTACTTTTTTTGAAAAAAATGCTCACATGTGGCGCAAGGCCAGAAATTCCCGGATACGGGCATTGGAGGAGCTGCGGAGTTCCTCCGGCGTATCATCCTCCAAAATACGGCCTTTTTCCAGAAAGATAATGCGATCCGCCATATCACAAGCGAAGGCGATATCGTGAGAAACCACAATCATCGTCATACCATCCTCCGCCAGTTCCTTCATGAGCGTTTGCACCTCCCCGACCATTTCCGGGTCGAGCGCGGAAGTGGGCTCATCGAAGAGGAGAAGCTCGGGGTTCATGGCCAGCGCGCGCACAATGGCCACGCGCTGCTTCTGCCCGCCGGAAAGCTGGGCCGGATACGCCAAGGCCTTTTCCGCAAGGCCAATACGCTCCAGCAGACGGCGTGCCGTATCCTCCGCCTGCTCCGGGCTCATCAACCCACATTTAAGAGGCGCTAAGGTGATATTTTGAAGAATGTTAAGATGCGGGAAGAGGTTGAAATGCTGGAATACCATCCCCACACGGCTGCGGTATGTATTCAGGCCTTGCTCACTCCTGTCCGGTGCTTTGCCATGGAATAGGACTTCCCCGCCATCCGGCGTTTCCAGGAAATTCATACAGCGCAGCACGGTACTCTTCCCTGCCCCGGAGGGCCCCACCAGAAAAACCACCTCCCCTTTGCTCACGCGCAAGGAGACGCCATTAATGACGCGAAGCCCGGCAAAGGATTTCTCCAGCCCGCGTACTTCCAAAATGGTATCATCGTTCATTTTTCTTCAGTCGGATTTCCAGTTTTTTGAGCAGGTGGCTCAGCAATACCACCAGAGAGAGGTAGACAAGTGCCACAGCCAGCAGCGGCAGGAAGGCATCGTACGTTTGGCTGCGGATAATATCTCCCCCCTTCGTCAGATCCTGCAAGGCGATGTAACCGCAAATACTCGTCTCCTTCAGCAGCACGATGAATTCATTACCCAGCGCGGGTAATACATTTTTGAAGGCCTGCGGTAAAATCACATTACGCATGGTGGTCCCATATCCCAAACCCAAACTGCGCCCGGCTTCCATCTGCCCCGGGTCTACCGACATGATGCCGGAGCGCACAATCTCCGCCACATAGGCGGCGGAGTTCAGTCCGAATGCCACAATGGCCACCAGCACCTTGCTAATATCCACCGAGCCGAAAATCACAAAGTAGATAATGAGTAGCTGCACCACTACCGGCGTACCACGCACCACTGTAAGATACAAACGGCACAGGGCATTCAGGAAACGGAGTTTACCTGTCTGGTCCGCAGTGCTGCGGATAACGCCTATCAGGAAACCAAGCAGTATTCCCAATACAGCGGCTGCGGCAGAAATTTCAATCGTCACCAAAAAACCTTTTGTCAGGTATGTCCAGCGCTCGTTTTTAACAAAATTGGTATGAAAGTTCTCTTTGAATTGAGCCCAAACACCATGCACCTCAGCTTCGGCTTCCGGTTTATTATCCTTCATGTAGGATTCTATAATGCGTGCCAAGGTGCCATCCGCCTCAAGAGCGGCCAGAGTTTTATTTAACATTTCCAACAACTCCGGACGGCCTTTTCTCACCGCCATAGCATACTCCTCCTCCACCAGTGGTATGGGAAGAATCTTCAGCCCTTTGCTGCCTGCCACGTGGTTTTCCGCCGGGGCATTATCCAGCACCACGGCATCCAGCTTACCGGCATTCATGGCCGCCACTGCTAAGGCTCCATTGGTAAAGCGCTCAGCTTCTCCGATATGCTCGGAAACATACATATCCCCGGAGCTTCCGTGCTGTACCCCTAGGCGCACATTCCGCAAATCCTCCTTGCAAGTAATGGAGGATTTCTCCGGCACGATGATAACTTGGCGGGCACCGGCATAACTCCGAGTAAAATCCACCTGACGGGCGCGATCCGGGGTAACAGTCAAACCGGAGGCCACCAAATCCACCTTCCCCGTTTGCACGGCAGTAATCAGGGAGTCAAAGCTCATATCCTCAATCTGGAAATGGAGCTTATTGCGCCGGGCAATTTCGCGCAGAATATCCATATCAATCCCCACTATCTCGTTCCCACGGTAAAATTCGTATGGAGGGAACGTGGCTTCCGTTGCTACCACAAGCGTCTGTTTAGCCTCCGCCTTGCGTTCACAGCCCACCACCAGCATGAGAACAAGGCTGACCACTGCAAGACAAAACAAGCTACGCAGTACAGACTTTCTTTTTTTTATGGTACAGCTCATGCGCTAAAGAGTACCACACTCCGCTCTGTTTGCCAAGAAAAAGCTCTCATGCAGAGGGTTGTAAATCCCTCCCCTAACAAGAAAATCCGCCCTGCCGTATTTGACAGGGCGGATTCAAGTTTACCAAGAACCTTTGCAGGCATCAGGGATTAGCCAGACCGTCATCCGGGAAGAGACCCGGAACGGAGGCTCCCGTGTTGCCGGTAGCAGAACCGGTCTGGCGTGTGCGCAGGGGCTTGCCGAAGGGGTCAATCACATCTGCGGTCACGAAGATGACCAAGTTCTTACGTATGTGGGACTCCGCATTGCTGCGGAACAGGCGGCCCACCAAGGGAAGGTCACCGAATACGGGCACCTTGTCTTCCACCTTCTGCACCTCGTCCTCAATCAAACCACCGATGGCGATGGTGTGACCATCGTACACGCAGGGGTTGGAGTTGATGTAGCG
>CAYSYD010000118.1:0-5057 GCA_964435145.1 uncultured Akkermansia sp. | reverse complement strand
TAGAGAAATCGTTTGGCTTGCTGGATGTGGCGTTGTTTGTGGCTTTTTTCCCCACTTTACTTTCCGGACCCATTGAGCGAGCCCGTAAGCTTGTACCGCAGTTGCGGCAGCGTTTTCCCATGAGCTGGGATAATCTGGTTGTGGGCTCGCAGCACTTTGTATGGGGGCTTTTCAAGAAGATGGTTATTGCGGATCGTCTTGCTCCTATGGTGGATGGTGCTTATGCCCAAGGCTCTGCTGCTTCCGGCGGTACCTTGGCATTGGCAGCTGTTTTGTATAGCTTTCAGATTTACTGTGATTTTAGCGGGTATGCCTCCATGGCTCTTGGAGTGGGGCGGATGCTGGGTATTAAACTTACTCAAAACTTCGAATTTCCGTATTTTGCCAATTCGATTAAGGAATTTTGGCATCGGTGGCATATATCGCTCACCTCTTGGTTTACGGAGTATGTCTATATTTCATTGGGTGGGAATCGTGTTTCCCGGATGCGCTGGGTACTCAACATCTCTGCGGTGTTCCTGCTTAGCGGAATTTGGCATGGTGCCACATGGTCTTTTGTGATATGGGGTGGCATTCATGGCATCCTCTATCTGGTGGAGTATTTTACGGGCATAAAGGATAAATGGGGATTGTATCGCCTGGTGGTGTTTGTAGGTGTTACCTTGGCTTGGGTGTTCTTCCGCATTCCTCAGTCCTCGGATGCTATGCTGCTGATTGCAAAAATGTTTACCGGGCCATGGTTGCCCATACGTTTGTATGGCGGGATGACGGTATTGTCCTTGATTACTTTGGCTCTTTTGTTGCTGTTCCTTGTGGTGGAGTTGTTCCTATACCGTGGGTGGGTGCCTCAAAATCGTTTTGTGCGGATGCTGGCCTTTTCCGCGCTGCTGCTGATGATTTCGATTTTTGCGGCGTCCTCCGACCAGTTTGTTTACTTTAACTTCTGATACGATGATGAAAAAAATTATAGGGGGGATCCTTTGTTTTGTATTGATGCTGTTTCTTGTGGATAGGGGAGTTTCCTGGTTCCTGTTGAAGGGCTTGGAGCGCTACTACGGCATTAATCAGAAGGCGGATATTCTGATGATTGGACATTCGCATATGTTGAAATCCTGTAACGAAGAGGACATAGAAGCCGGATTAAATGCGGAGGTTTCCAAGTTCTGTTTGGAAGGCGTGCTCCCCCCGGTGCGCCACATTATGGCTCAAATGTTTATGGAGGGGCGTGTTCAGGGTTCTGTTCCCTATGTTTTGTATAGTGTGGATCCCTATATGTTCCGTAAGAGTGATGATATTGCTCTGAATACTTACAAGGTGTTTTACCCATACATGGATTCCCCGTATGTGGATGCGCTTGTGCGGAAGGAGGCATCCTCCCATTTTGACTACTATCTGCATAAATGGGTGAGGACGGCTCGCTTTACGGATAATATGGTTTATCGTTCTCTTCGCGGATGGCTGGATATGCGCCGCAGTTTCGAAAACTGGGTGATGAGTGAGCAACAGTGGAATGAGATGAAGCCTGTTCCCCCCAGAATTGATCATGAGGTGATGGCTTGTTTCCGCCAAACTCTTGATTTTCTCGTTTCTCGCGGCTGCCGCGTTGTTCTGGTAGAAGCTCCTATTGCATACAGAAATCTTTGTCCCCGGGAAATTGAAGAAGTTTCCGCTATTTTTCAAAGTATTGCAGAGGCTTCCCCTCACATTGATTACTTCAATTATGGCCCGTCATTTTGCGCGCAGCGCGAGCTCTTCTGCGACCCTGTTCATGTGAACCACCGTGGCGAAAAATTGGTGACGGAGGCCCTCATTCAGGATTTGAAGCAAATACAGCAGAAAAACTAGAAAGATTCTAAACAAAATTGAACGCTTTGCTTTCTTTTGGGGTCATAGAAGTGTAAATCCTGCCAATTTGGTAGAATTATCAACAAGACACAGAAAGGAAACAAAGACATGTTAGTAGGTAAGCCAGCACCGGAGTTCCGCGCCACAGCGGTAGTGAACGGAGTAATTGAACGGGATTTTTCCTTGACGGATTACATAGGAGAGAAATACGTACTTTTCTTTTTCTACCCGAAGGATTTTACCTTTGTGTGCCCCACGGAGTTGTTGGGGTTTCAGGCCGCATTGCCGGAGTTTGCCGCGAGGGATACGGTTGTTGTAGGCTGTTCCACGGATTCGGAGTATAGCCACTGGGCGTGGTGCAATACGCCCCGGGAGGAGGGCGGCATTAAGGGGGTGTCCTACCCCTTGGTGTCGGACATTAACAAAACGATTGCCGATATGTACGATGTTCTCGCAGGGGAGCGCTATTTGGATGAGCAGGGTAACACACGGGTGAAGGGTGAGTTGGTGGCTTTGCGCGGTCTTTTCTTGATTGATAAGCAAGGTATTGTGCGCCATATGCTGGTGAATGATATGCCATTGGGTCGCTCAATCCAAGAGGCTATTCGCATGGTGGATGCTTTGCAACATTATGAAGCCTTTGGCGAGGTGTGTCCCTTGGATTGGCACAAGGGGGATACTGCCATGGAGGCTACGCCGGAAGGTGTGGCAGCCTACCTGAAAAGTTAAGAGCATTGGTACTAAAAACCGCTGCCGGATGAATCGGCAGCGGTTTTTTATTTGCAAGGAAAAACGGAAGAATTAGTACACGTCCTTCTGGTAGCGTTTGGCGTCCTTCATCGCCTTGAGGTATTCTGCCGCAGCGGCCTCATCTCGGTTGCCGTACTTAGCGATGATGTCGAGCAGGGCTTTCTCCACATCTTTGGCCATGCGGTTGGCATCACCACACATGTAGAAAGCGGCTCCTTGTTCGAGCCACTGCCAGATTTCCTCTCCGGCTTGCTCCATGAGGTGCTGCACGTAAATTTTGTATTCCTGATCGCGACTCCAGGCGACGGAGAGCTTCAGCTTGCCGCTTTCCACCAGAGGGGCTGTCTCATCCTCGTAGCAATTATCGGTGGCTTGATAAGGATTCCCGAAGAAGAGCCACATGGGGCCTGTTGCGTTGTCGGCAATGCGCTGTTGCCAGAAGGCGCGGAACGGAGCAATTCCCGTGCCGGGGCCCACCATGATGATGGGGGTGTTGCCGTCCTCCGGCAGGCGGAAGTTTTTGTTGCTGTGTACAAACACCTTTACCTTATCTCCGGTCTGCAGACGGTCTGCCATGAAAGTGGAACACACACCGCCGCGTTTACGCTCCAAGCTGGTGTAGCGCACTGCGCCCACGCAGAGGGATACTTGGCCGGGCACGGCATCCGGGCTGCTGGCAATGGAGTACAGGCGCGGGCTCATTTTGCCCAGAATGCTCACAAAGGCGGATTCGTCCGCAAAGTTAGCCTTCATCTCCGAATCCGTGGCAAGGTCGAGCAAATCGCGCCCCCAGCAGAAGTTTTTGAGGGCATCCTTATCTGCCAGAATGGCTGCCAATTTCTCGCTGTTGGCCACGGCGTTCCACTTGGTCAGCACGCCTTTTTTGAGGGAGGTGATATCGTAAGAGCTAATGAGAGCCTCGCGGAGCGGAGCTGTGCAACCATCGGGCAGTGCCACAAGGGCAGAGGCATCCAACCCCAGAGCTGCCACAAGAGCATCCACTAAAGCAGGGTCGTTATTCGGAATAACGCCTAAGGCATCACCCGTGACATAAGTGAGCCCGGAACCTTCCAGAGAGTAATCCACATGGATGGTTTCTTTGGCGCTGCCCGGTTTGGTAACAGAACGGACTCCCCGCACAGTGGCAGGGAACGGATTCTTCATGCTGTAAGGTTCCATATGCGATGGGTATTTATTGCTTTCTGTTGCGTAAAAGTCTGCACAATGGCCGGTGCTTTGTCAAGAAAAATCGGTTAGCCCGGCAAGGCGTTTTCCGCGCGTGCGAGAAATACATGCGGAGTGAGCGGTACAGAATGCGTTTTTTCTTGACGCGTGGGTGTGCTGGTGTATAGTGACAGAGTATTCGCATATCTTGCCTTTATGAGATTTCGTTCCTCTTCCTCTACACCTCGTTCCGCGCGCAAACGCGGGAATCGTGGCTTTGCGTTAATTGCCACCCTTACACTCATGATGCTTTTAGCCATGCTGGCTGTGGCTATTATGGCTACGGCTGCATCCCAGAATCGCATTGCCTTGCAGACTGTGCTTCAGTCGGAAGCGCGCCAGCAGGCGCTGGTCGGTTTAGATGCAGCTATTGGGGAATTACAAGTGCAGTTAGGCCCGGATCAGCGTGTTTCCGCCAGTTCCGGCATCATCAGTGAGAACGAAGGTTCCACCCCTCAGCACATTCTCGGTGTGTGGGATAGCTGGGATGGTCCCATTTACGGCCGCAGTCTTTCCGGCAAGGGGAGTAAGATTACGGGGACGTACACCTCTGGGCGCTCCAGCATGTTCCGCCGTTGGATGATTTCCGCCCGGGATGAAAGCAGTGCCCGCGAGATGGGGGCTGTGAGTTCTCTGTGCAACCGCCAGCCCGGGCAGCGTATCTGCATGATAGGCGAAGGCACACTGGGTAAGAGCCTTTCCGCTCAGCACTATGTGTATGCAGATTTGCTTACCATGCCTGCCACGGGTAAGAACAAGGCATGCTTTGCCTGGTGGGTAGGCGGAGAGAACCAGAAAGCGAAGATTTCCGTACAGAATTCGAAGATGGAGGATAATAACCCTCTGGATGCTTTGCACCGCACATGGGATACTCCTGCACCCCGCGTTCTTGATAACCGTGATTTGGATTTCCTTCCCTCCGAGATTGAGGACCCCGCTCGCATTGTAACGCTGGCATCGTTGCCACTGGTGGCATCCTCCTCTCAAGCTGCGGGTATGCCTTATTTCTTCGACATTACTACATCTTCCTATTCCATTCCCGTGAATGTGCGTACCGGTGGTCTGAAGCGAGACCTCTGCCTGCTGCTGGATCGGGAATCCCTGAGGGGAACGGAATTTGCCGCTCGTTCTACGCAGGATTGCCCCCTGGTGGAAGGAAACGATGTGCCCAAGGGTACGGAGGCGGATATGCCCATCGGTTCCTGGCAGACCCTGCATGCCTACTATAATTGCTGGCC
>CAYSYD010000117.1:0-5128 GCA_964435145.1 uncultured Akkermansia sp. | reverse complement strand
GCTGGGGATGAGCATTGCCGCCAATCGCTGGAAGGGTATTCGCGCCACCCTGTGCCGCACACCTCAGGAGGCGGCTCTCTCCCGCCACCACAACGATTCCAATGTGCTTTGCCTTGCCTCCGCATTCCTCTCTGTGGATAATTTGGACGATGTGCTGCATACATGGCTTGAGTCCGAGTTTGAGGGTGGCCGTCATATTGCACGTTTGCAGAAGGCATCCGGTTCTCCCTTGTCCGCGTCCGACCCCGAATTGGCCGCTTACATTGAGGAAGAGCGCCGCCGCCAGACCAATAACATCGAGCTGATTGCTTCCGAAAACTTCACTTCTCCCGCAGTAATGGAAGCACAAGGCTCCGTGCTTACGAATAAATATGCCGAGGGGTATCCCGGCAAGCGTTGGTACGGCGGCTGCGAAGTTGTCGATAAAGTGGAGCAGTTGGCAATCGACCGCGCAAAGGCGCTCTTCGGTTGCGATGCGGTGAATGTGCAGGCGCACTCCGGTTCTTCCGCTAATATGTCCGTCTACCATGCCTGCATCAACCCGGGGGATACTATCCTTACCATGGATCTTGCCTGCGGCGGTCACCTTTCCCATGGCTTCTTCGCCAACTTCTCCGGCAAGCAGTACAAGGTGGAGCATTATGGTGTCAGCCCCGAGACGGAGTGCATTGATTACGATGCTCTGGAAGCCAAGGCGAAGGAGGTGAAACCGGCTCTTATTCTTGCCGGAGCTTCCGCCTATTCCCGCACGATTGACTTTGCCCGCATTCGCAAGATTTGCGATGAGGTGGGCGCCATTATGTTCGTGGACATGGCACACATTGCCGGTCTTGTAGCCGCCGGTGTACATCCGTCCCCCGTTCCGTATGCCGACTTTGTTTCCACCACCACCCATAAGAGCCTGCGTGGGCCGCGTGGCGGTCTGGTGATGTGCAAGGAGAAGTGGGCTAAGAAGTTGGATAGTGCCACCTTCCCCGGGCTGCAGGGTGGGCCGCTTATGCACATTATTGCCGGCAAGGCTGCCTGCTTGGGTGAGTGTCTGCGTCCGGAGTTCCGCACCTATGCCCAGCAAATTGTTAAGAACGCCAAGGCTATGGCCGATAAATTGACCAAACTCGGTTTCCGCATCGTTGCCGGAGGTACGGATAACCACTGCTTCTTGGTGGATTTGAGTGGCAAGGGGCTGAATGGCGCCGAGGCTCAGGTGGCTTTGGATAAGGTGGGCATTACTGTCAACAAAAACGCGATTCCCTATGATAAGGGGTCCACGTTTAAGCCCTCCGGCATCCGTATCGGCACCCCCGCTGTGACGACGCGCGGCATGAAGGAGCAGGATGTATGCAAGGTAGCGGAGTTTATTGCTCGTTGCTTGGCCATTCTTGCTGCCCAAAAGGTATGCGAAACGCCGAATGCATACGATGAACTCCGTGCCGAGGTCTCCGAGTTCAACAAGGCATTCCCAATGCCCTAAGACTCGTCCTCATTTTAATTTACAGATGGTGGCAGGGGAACTTCCCCCTGCCACCTTTTTTTCTTGCTCTTTAGGGAGGAATGCGGGTATAACTAGCGCATGAGAGCAAGCGGAAAGCCGAGTCTCGCGGTCGATTTCGGCGGGACAAGTATCAAAATAGGCGTTACTCAAGGGGGGAGCATCATCGAAAAGGCAGAGCCGCTCATCACCGGGGAGTACGATAGTCCTGCCGCCATTATGGCTGCAATGTGCCGCTCTATGCGAGTTTTGCAAAAAAAGCATCCCGAGGTGCAAGCCGTAGGTTTAGGAATGCCGGGATGGGTGGATTTTTACCGAGGGGTGCTGTACCAACTCACAAATGTACCGGTATGGGACCACGAAGAACCGGTGCGAGAAATCATGCAGCAAGAACTTGGCTTACCGGTAGTTTTGGACAACGATGCCAACTGCATGGCATACGCCGAGTGGAAATTGGGTGCAGGAAAGAGGTTGGAAAATATAATTTGCCTTACTTTGGGCACGGGTATAGGTGGAGGGATTGTCCTGCATAACCGCATGCTGAGAGGGAAGCGTGTTTCCGCCGCAGAATTGGGACAAACCAGTATTTGTTTCAATGGCAGGGTGGGCCCCTTTGGCAACAGGGGCGCCGTGGAAGAATACATCGGTAATAATGAGATGGCTGCGGATGCCGTGGCTCTTTACGCCGCCGCAGGAATCCGCAAGGCTCCGCAGGAATGTACTCCCTACCTTCTGGAATTGGCTGCACGTGAGGGCGATTCGATCGCGCAGCAAATGTACCAATCCTTTGCAGAGAAATTAGGCTGTCTCATCATGAATATGATGTACGCCATTGTGCCGGATGCATTCATCATAGGTGGCGGTGTGGCCGCTGCCGGAGATTTGCTGTTTGCACCTCTGCAACAGTGCTTAAAAGCCCAGCTTTTCCCGGTCCATTACGAGGCTCTTCGCATCATGCCTGCGCATTTCGGGGCAGATGCAGGTCTAATAGGCGCCGGGCTCATGGCTTCCGATTATGCAGAAGGCAAGCTCCTATAAAGCTAATCGGTATAGGTAACCATAATCTTAGCCATAGGTGGCAGAGTTTCTGCCAACCTTTTGTTGAGCTGTGTAAGGCGGATATGGCTTTCTTCCACGGTAAGGGAGGCTTCCTGAGGGATGCTGATAAGACAGAAGCGCCGATTCCCCTGCATGTGGCAACGCAAGGCTACGGGCAGGGGCGCACCCATGCGTATCATGGCTTGCCGTACTTGGTTCTCCCAATCATCGGGTAGGGGGGTGGGAAATATAGGCACTTCCCGAATGTCCGGTTCCACATGTAAGGCAACGAAATCCGCTTTCAAATGGCGTTTAATTTCCGACCGGAAAGCATCGATAGCCACTTGCCAGGCTCCCAGTGCGGCATTGCGAGGCAGCTCTAAATCCACAGCAACGAGTAACTGCCCCTCGTCGTTCCGCATCAGCACCACACCGTGTACACCAAAACGGTGGGTAAGCGCAAGCCTTCGGATGATGAATTCCGGTGTATCCGGGGCTTCTTCCTGTGGCTGCATGTGGACCATGGTTTCTGCATTCTCCAGAGTTGCGGATACCAAGGTTTCGATAGCATCCGCAATTTCATGGGCGGTATCAACGTGCAAATGGCGCGGCACACGAACAACCATATCCACATAAGGCTTGTTCCCTACTTCTCGTACCCTTAGTTGTAGCACCGGGTAGGAGAGCATACGCTCTTGCATTACCTGCCGAACTTTCTGCGCTGCTTCATTATCAGCCTTATCCATGAGGTCGTTAATGGCTTTAGTCCCCAGTTCCCGGCATACATGGAGAATGAAGCCTGCTACGATAAGCGAAGCAAACACGTCCGCCCGAAGTAAGAGCCAGTACAGCCACGGAATATCCTGCACAAAAGAAGAACAAGCAGCTCCGGTAATACCTAATAGTACGGCAGCACTGCTCCAGATATCGGTGGAAAAATGAGCGGCATCGGCTTCCAAAGCGGAACTTCGGGTTTCCCTCGCCACACGTCTCAACATGGCGGCTCGGTTTACATCCACAAGAATAGACACACAAACAACAGCAAAGGCCCAAGCGGAGGTCTCCACATGCAAGGCGTCCGCAGAATCGCTCCAAAGACGTTCGCAACCTTCCATGATTACCCACGCAGCCACAATCAATAAGAGTATGGTTTCTCCAAGAGCCATGAGGTTTTCCACCTTGCCGTGTCCATAGGGATGATCCTCATCTGCGGGGAGGGCAGAGATTTTGACGGCATACACGGTACCTCCGGCGGCAAGCAAATCCAACAGGCTATGCAAAGCCTCGGAAAGGATACCCAGAGAACCGGTCATGAGGCCGACAATGAGCTTAGTGCAGGCAAGCAAGCCGCTCCAGATGACGGAGGACCATGCCGCAGCGGATTTCTGTTTATCCATTTCCATCCCGCAGACTCTATCCCAAGCCTCCCCATTAGTCAAGCCAAACAGAGGCACCCCCGGAAGACAAAATAATGCTTCTTGAAAGACGAGAATATGCGGGTATAATGATGGGAAATGAAACGATTTTTCCTTTTATTATTCGGGTTGTCGCTTATGTATCCTGTGAATGCAGAGAATGCTGCAGCGCAACAGCAGGAAGGGACTCCGGCCTTTTTTGGGGAGGCGTTGCAACGCATCCGAGAGCAAAATTCGAGTAACCTTTTTCCCGCAGTTCAGGCTGTACTGGATGGAACCGGGGATGATGAACAGTTTTATCCCCTCATGAGAAGTGCTGCGGATGCCGGGCATCCGGTAGCTTTGTATGCAGAATCTTTTGACGCGATCAAACAATTGCGAAACCAGCAGATAAATGATGAAAATATGTGGCGGGACGTTCGGAATAAACTGCAGCGTTCTGCGGAGTCCGGGTTCCATCCCGCCATGCTGGAGCTGGCGCAAATGTTGGGAAATGGCAGAGGCGGGGAAGAAGATGCAGCACAAGCTATGGAATGGTTGATGCGTGCTTGCCGGGAAGGGGATTCCAAAGCGCGTACCATTTACCTGCAAATGCAAGGCAAAATGAATAATTTAGAGGCTCCGGAGGTAGCCTCGGAATTAAAGAAGAAAAACTTCTACTTGGAGGAAGTCTTGGCGTTTATTCACCAGAGCAGGGAGGAAGAATCTGAGCGTTGGCTGCGCCAAGCCACTGAACACGGTAGCGCCGCAGCTCCATATCTGCTGTCTCAAAGCTATTACCCCGGGGTTAAACCGGAAGACGCTTTGGCTTTTTTGAGTCTGGCTGTAGAACGCCATTTGCCGGAAGCTCTTACCCAATGGGCTGTTTTGGAATGGCCGGGCACGGCCTTACCGATTCCTTTGCAAGGTAAGTTCACACAGGATGCGGCTAAGGCACTTCGCCGATTACAGGAGGCCTCCTTATTGGGTTACGCTCCGGCCACAACTCTTTTAGCCGGCTATTCTCTGCGCCAAAGCACCCCGCAGAGAATATTCCGGTTATACCGCAGAGCCACGGAACAGGGAGACCCAAGAGGTACTTGCGCCTATGCTTATTGCTTGGTAAAAGGGCGCGGATGTACGATAAATGCCGAAGAAGGGTGGCGCATCCTGCGGCAAATGGGGGATGAAGGTGTCGCCGCTGCCC
>CAYSYD010000116.1:0-5144 GCA_964435145.1 uncultured Akkermansia sp. | reverse complement strand
CTTGGCGATTGGCGCACCTCTCCCCGTCATTCCGCGACTTTTTTGACGCAGTGCCGGAAAAAAGAATAAAGAAAAAAATGCTGATATTATGTCCATGCTCCAAGCACCTGCGCTGACGGATGCGGACTTCAAAAATCCATCAACCGAGCTGCGCAGGCGGGCAAAATCCGAATTGGAAAAGCTGGGGATTACACCTGCCATATATGCTGAGGCAATGGAGCTGGCGGTGTATGATGGTTCTACCGCCATCTTGCAAAATCTCCTACTGGTCGGACAAGGACAAGAAACACTGAACAAGGCTTTCGACATCGCTATCTCTGTTCAAAACAGAAACAGAGTTAGTCTCCCCAACGATAAGTGGAATACCAGCGCCGAAATGCTGCTGAAAGCAGGAGCCCACGCAAACGAGCTCACACCAGAGCATCTGACTTCTTGCCGCAACCGCGAATTGGATGCTATAGTTCGCAGCTCTCCCCAGTTCAAAACAGATAACAGTCTCATCTCTGCCTGTCTCTCCGGCGATATAGCTGCCGCAAAAAAAGCCATCGCAGCCGGAGCCGATGTCGAACAATCTTTCGATAGGAAAAAAATTCCGGTCTTCCTCTTACCCATCCTCAGAGATGATGCAGACATGCTCGTGATTATGGCAAAGGAACTCCAAACCAGGATTGCTAAAAAAGAGCCAAAGGCCACGGCCGAAGAGATAAATGCTGCTCTATTGAGACACGCAGCAATGTTCCACGCGCAAAATTGCGTCGTGGCATTATTAAACAGCGGCGTGCCTCCTGTGGAATTAAGCAAAATTCTTAAATCCTGCGTGGAAAGACTTCCCGGCGTTGTCAGCAGGTATCATCATCAACCGGAATGTTGTATCCGCCTCTTGATTGAAGCCGGAGCATGTACCGATTCCATCAAACCGGAAGTGCTGGACTACCTCATCCAACGGGGGTTTTCTAAAGAAATCACCATCCTTTGTCCCGATCAAACTTCAACGCCGAGCAATCTATCCCCGCTTATTCCGATCATCGCGGCAGATGATGATGTCAGGCTGAAAAAAATACTCCGACAAGAGAAAATCGACATCAACGATACAATCTGGAGCACCCCACAAGCAGAGCACACAGCCCTTAGTTTCGCGGCAAAATGTGGCAGCAACAGGTGCATCGAGCTTCTCCTCTCGCAGAAAGATATCGATGTTAACCGCGCAGTCAAGAGCGACGACATAGGCTGGGAATGCACGCCCCTCGGCCTCGCAGCCCTAAGCAGCAATGCTGAATGCGCCAAAGCCTTCATCAATACCCCGAAGCTTGATTTAAGCAACTCCGACAATCTGGCCGGACTTCTTGCAAGCAACCATCAGGAATTGATTAGCCTTTATATAAGAAAACTCAACGCCAAGACGAAGTCTCCCTCTACACCAATTTTCCCCCTGTGCTTCAGCGTTGCCTGCCGGACGCTTTCCGGGTTCCTACAACTGACCCACGCCAAGGGGTTCAATCTCAACACCACTCTGCCTAATGGGAACACGCTGCTGTATGGGGCAAGCGCCTTGGGCAATGCTGTAGCCGTGCAAATTCTGCTGAATAAAGGAGCCGATCCCAATGCTAAAAATGCCGCTGGGCTTACCGCCATAGGCATGCTTAACAAATACTATATGAGCAATAAGAGAAGCAACCCTACCATCGAGAAATGTATCCGGCTCATCACTGCTGCCGGCGGCGCGGAATAATCCGAATCCCGGCAAACAAATCGGGGCATTGCATGATTATCCAACGCGAATTGCTCAATCTTCGGCACCGAGCTGCGGCATCTGCCTTAAATAAACACGCCATATTTTCTGCTTGCCACCCGGGGATGTGTCTGCTACGCTTGGGCGCGTTTCCATGGCAGAGAAATTTGACATCAATAGCCTGAATCCCGCCCAGAAGACGGCCGTGCAGACTCTCAACGGGCCGGTGCTTATTTTGGCCGGGGCGGGCACGGGTAAGACTCGTACGGTAACTTGCCGCATTGCCCACATGATTGAGCGAGGGGTGAATCCGCGCGGTATTCTGGCACTTACTTTCACGAATAAAGCGGCTAACGAGATGGCGGATCGAGTGGCGGGGCTGGTGGATCGCAAGGCGGCACATGCGATGACGGTGTGTACGTTCCATTCTCTCTGTGTGCGAATTTTGCGACAGGATATCGGCAGGCTCGGGTATAAGGAAAATTTTTCTATTTACACGGGAAGCGACCAGAGTGGGCTGCTTAAGCGCTTGATTATGGAGTACGGGGCGCGGCGCGAGAAGTTGGAGCCGGCACAGGTGCTGGGGGAGATGTCGCGCGTACGCAATGCGGGTTTGGGAGCGGAGCAGATTGAGGATACGCTTATTGCAGCGGTGGCAAGGGCTTACCAACGAGAGCTCAAAGCACAAAATGCAGTGGATTTTGATGATTTGCTTATTCTGACGGAGCGGCTTCTGCGCTGCTATCCTACGGTGCACGAGAAGTGGAATAGGCGGTTTTCTCATATTACGGTAGATGAGTTTCAGGATACGAACTCGCTCCAAATGAGTTTGCTGCGCCAGCTTGTGGGACCGGAGCATAATGTGTGCGTGGTGGGGGATGATGACCAATCTATCTATGGATGGCGCGGGGCTCAGATTTCGAACATTCTGGATTTCGAAAGTTTTTTTCCGAATCCCAAGGTGATTAAGCTGGAGGAGAATTACCGCTGTACCCGCCAGGTGTTGGATTGTGCCAATACGCTCATTCGCCACAACAGCGGCCGCCGGGATAAGACTCTGCGCACCAATAAGGTGGGGACTTACCCGGTGCGCTTGATGGCGATGCCCGGTTCCCAGGAGGAGGCCGAGTTTATGGCGGATGAGATTGAGCAACTGCATGCCATGGGTAAACAGCAATGGGATGATTTTGCGGTGCTTTTCCGCGCCAATGCCCAGAGCCGCCCGCTGGAAATGGCCTTGCGCGAGCGCCATATCCCCTACCGCATGGTGGGAACCAAAAGTTTTTTTGACCGCCGGGAGGTAAAGGATTTGCTGAGCTACCTGATGATGATGGATAACCCGGATGCGGATTTGCATTTGCTGCGGGTGCTCAATACGCCGCCGCGCGGCATTAGTGCTACCACGGCTAATTTTGCCATCGATTGGAGCCGCGAACATAAGAAAAGCCTGTGGGCTACGCTGCTGGATATTTCTTTCCTCTCGGAATGCTCCACGCGCTCCCAAAACAGCATTGCGGCTTTTACGGAGTTAGTTACCCGTTTCGGTACGGAATTTACTGCCAGTGAGCGTCCTTTTGTGGATATTCTTCAGGATTTCCTGCAGGAGACGGGCTACGAGGATTACATTGCCCGCCTTTGCAAAACAGAGGAGGAACGCCAACGGCGCTTGGCGGCGATTGATGATATTAAGGTGGCTTTACGGCAATTCTGGCTCCCGGGGCATAAGTTGACGGATTTTCTGGCTTCTCTTAGTCTGGATGATGAGCGGGAGGAGGATGATATTGAAAAAAAGAGTGGTGTGTGCCTTATTACTATGCATGCAGCCAAGGGGCTGGAGTTTCCCCATGTGTATATTGTGGGGGTGGAGGAGGGGCTGCTGCCGCATACGCGCTCCGTGGATGAGGGGAGTCTGGATGAGGAGCGCCGCCTCTTCTATGTGGGGATTACCCGCGCAAGGGAACGGCTTACGATGACCTACTGCGCCAAGCGCAACCGCTACGGGCAGGAGGAGCGCTGCGCGCCTTCCTGTTTTATACGGGAGATTCCCGCCACGATGTACGAGTTTGTCGATTACGACCGGCTGATGAAGGCTCCGGCCTCGGAGGAGGATTGCATGGATTTCTTTGCTTCCATCCACAATATGCTGGATGAGGATTGATTTCTCGGCGCGTTCCCGCCTCTTTGTCTTGACTCCCCTGCCCGGTTTTGCTACATTTTTTAGCGATATACAGGGCAAATGAATAAGCAACTCTACATTTACGATTGCCTTAAAGCAAAATTACGCACCTCCGACGGCAACTTTATGACGATAGGCGCCGGGGAGAAGAATACTTTTCGCGTGCGCATGCGCGCGCAAAGCGGCGGGTCTTTCGCCCAGCGGGATGGAGCCTGCCGATTTTTTCCGCATGGTAAGGTGGCCGGGTATTCTCTGAATGGCATCAGCATGAATGGGGATGTGGTTATCCGCCCGGAGACGATGTATCTCTTCGTGCTGGAGGGCGGTTGCTTTATCTGCTGGTACGGGAATGAGGCCTCGCGCCCGGACTTTAGCCAGTACGACCCCTCCGTATGGTACTTGTATAATGCAGAGGCTTGCGAGTGGTACGGGCCTTACGCGCTAAGGAGCCTGCCCGTGGTGGCCAGGGAATTACCGCAAGGTATTCTGGCCACATTCCAAGGGCTGGAGCATTGCGCTTTTTACCTGCATGATATTCTGGATGTGGCGGATTATGCAATGCACACCACGGAGGAGGCGGAGGAGGCACCCCTGCCTGCACACCGGCCGGAATCCCTGCGCTGTCCTTCCTGCTGGGAGTTCTTCAAACCCGGAGAGGAGCTGGCCATTGCCGTGCATCCGGATTTGATGGGGGATGATATTCTGGGAGAGGATGATATGCTCCGTTTCCGCCCGGAGGAGACAAATGCACAGGGAATGCCGGTGGATGCGTGCGGTTCCTCGTGCAGTGAGTATGCCTGCCCCCATTGCCACCAAAAGCTCCCGCCCTTCTTCTCGCAGACTCACCAGCACATTATTTCTCTGGTGGGGGTGCCGGCAGCGGGCAAAACGTATTATCTGGCATCTCTGGTGCGGGAGCTGGAATTGCAGTTTCCCCGGGATTTCGGCTTGCCTTTCCGGGATGCAGACCCCGTGAGCAATGAGCCGCTCAATGATATGTGCGAGCGCCTCTTTTCCGCCCAAACTCCGCAGGAGGCTTATATTGGCAAAACACGAATGCAGGGGCGGCTCTACCACAAGGTGTGGAGAAATGGTGTGTTTGCCAATATGCCCCGCCCTTTTATCTACAACCTGAATAAGGATGGGGAGACGCATTCCATTGTGCTGTATGATAATGCCGGGGAGGATTTCCAGCCCGGGCGGGACACTGCGCTGACCCCGGGCAGCCACCATCTGGCT
>CAYSYD010000115.1:0-5530 GCA_964435145.1 uncultured Akkermansia sp. | reverse complement strand
CCTGTTCTCATCGGGCTTTCGCCTTATGAGCCGGGAAACTTTGGGACACATGTGATGAAAAAAAGTTGAGGCTGATTTTTCTCTTGAAAAAAAGGAGGAAAAGGATAGAATATCGGTGGTTTTTTACACCATAATAAAAGATTACTATGAAAATTCTCATTACAGGAGGTGCTGGGTTCATTGGCTCCCATATTGCAGAGCATTATCAGGGAGTTGCAGATGAAATTCGCGTATTGGATAACCTTCGTACAGGTTACAAGAAGAATCTGGACGGTTTGAAGGTAACCTTCATGGAAGGTTCTATCACGGATCGCGAGCTGGTGGCTAAGGCTGTGGAGGGTGTGGATTATATTTTCCATATGGCTGCGTTGGTTTCCGTTCCTGAGTCCATGCAGAAGATTCGGGAGTGCCTCGATTTGAATGTGAATGGGCTTCTCGTAGTGCTGGAAGAGGCTACTAAGGCCGGAGTGAAGAAGGTGGTGTTGGCTTCCTCCGCTGCTATTTATGGGGATAATCCTATTGTTCCTAAGGTGGAGACAATGTATCCCGAGCCGAAGAGTCCTTATGGCATTACCAAGCTGGATGGTGAGTACTACATGGAAATGTTCCGCACCACAGGGCAGGTGAATACGGGCTGCTGCCGTTTCTTTAATGTGTTTGGCCCGCGGCAGGATCCGAAAGGTGCATATGCTGCCGCTGTGCCGATTTTCATGGAAAAGGCTATTAAGGGCGAGGATATTACCATTTTTGGTGATGGCGAGCAGACACGCGATTTCATCTATGTGAAGGATATTGTGGGCGCTCTTGTTTATGTGGCTGAGCATCCGGAGGTAACCGGCGTGAATAATGTAGGCTACGGTGGCCAGATTACCATTAACGATTTGGCTGAAATCATTATCAAGGCTGCCGGTTCTTCCTCCAAGGTGGTACACCTACCTGAGCGTGCGGGCGATGTGAAGCATTCCCGAGCTTGTGCAGATAAGTTGCGTTCTGCCGGCTGGGAGCCGAAGTATACTCTGGAAGAAGGTCTCAAGACGACGCTGGAGTACTTCAAGAGTGTGGCTAAGTAAGCTCTATCGGAGCAATATCTAGTTTGGAATGCCACTCGGTACTTGCTGTGCCGGGTGGCATTTCTTAAAAATGCCGCATATGTACGAATCCGACGAAGGCTCCCCCCGATTAAAGGTGAGAGATTTGGAACGCTTGGCCGAGCAGCATCGTGCCCGTTTGCTGGCGGAGGGGTACGATTTATCACCTGTGCGTGGGGAATCTCGCCGTTTAGCCGGGAGTTTTTGGGCTAAGGCATGGATGCGTAACTTGTCGTTATGCGAGGCTTGGGGGATGAATTTGGCTCCGGGGCGTACGTTGCTGCGACATGGCTGCGTTTTGCATGCAGAGATTCGGGAGGGGCGCATTTATGCCTTAGTTGCAGGGGCGGAGGTTTATGAGGTGCGTGTAAGTATTGCGCCGCCGGGGGAGGATCGCGTGGCTGCTTTGGTGGCATCCTGCCGGGGAAAGATAGATTCTTTGGTTTCTTTGCTGGAGGGGAAGTTGAGTGAGTCTGTGTTGGCGTGTCTTTGTGATTCTTCTTCGGGGCTGCTGCCTGCGCCGGATGAGTGGCGTATGGATTGTTCTTGCCCGGACTGGGGGGAACCATGCGCCCATGCGGCAGCTGCAATCTATGCTGCCGGTGTGTTGCTGGATGCTTCTCCGGAGGCTTTATTTCTCCTGCGCTCGTTCCAAGCGGAGCGGCTTTTACAGGATGCAGCAGCTCTCTCGCCGGAGGGTGTGTATGATGCTGCTTCTTTATCCTCTGTTTTTGGGGTGGAGATTGAATTGCCGGAGTAGTTACGGCTTTATTTTTTACTTTGTGGACGGAGTTTTGCCTTGCATGTACCTCTAATTCTGCCATAATTTGCGCGCACCATGTTGAACCAAGAGGTTATTACAGAGGCCGAGACGGCTGCAATTCAAATCCCGGCGGGAAATGCAGTTATTTTGCCGGAAGGTTCCCGGATATATGTGACTCAAACACTGGGTAATTCTATTACGGCCGCAACGGATGTGGGCTTGGTACGAATTTCCAGGGAGGAGGCGGCTCGTGCCGGTATTATTCCTCCTCAGGATGCAGTTATTGAGTCGGATGAGAATCTTACTCTGGAGGAGCGTGTGTGGAAGGTGCTGGGTAATATATACGATCCGGAAATTCCGGTGGATATCGTTAATTTAGGTCTCATATACGGCGTGGAAATCATTCCCCAGCAGGAAGGCGGAAGTCATGTGAGTGTGCAGATGACGCTTACTGCTCCCGGCTGTGGAATGGGACCGCACCTGATGGCTGAAGCAGAGTTGGGTATAGCCTCTCTGGATGGCGTGTGCGGTGTGGATGTAGAGTTTGTGTGGGATCCTCCGTGGAATCAGGGGATGATGACGGAGGAGGCTCGCATGCAGCTTGGGCTGGAGTAATTTTGAGCTTGCACGCTTATGGGGAAGGTCACACTGGAACTCTCTGAGTCGGAGATGCGTTCTTTGGCGGAGGTTTGCGCCATGGCGCTCACTGTATTAGGCCAAGCCATGCCGGAAGGGCGCGAGCCTAAGGCGGACCAGTGGCATTCTTTGTTAGTGGAGATAATTAAGGCAGGGCGTGTGGTGCCTTCTTTGGCACGGGATTTGGAGTTTAATCCGGATTGCGGATATTGGTTTTTCCGGCGTGGGTATGTGGATTCTGCGTTCTATTCGGACGTGCTGGATGAGTATCGGGATGCCACTTTCTGGGAAGAATTGGTTTCCCGCTTAGCCGGGCGGGCATTATGCGAGAATCTGGGAGAGACTGCGATGGAGACGCTCTCCCCGGAGGAGCGTAGCTCTCGCGTAGCGGCATTGGAAAAAGCCCTTTGGAATGAGGTGAGCCGCCACGGCGTAGAGCGCCTGCATTTTTTGCTCCCGAGTGAGGAAAGCTAATTCCCCCGGCGATACCTGCCTCGGGTATATACGCTAGGGGTCAATCCTGTAACAACGCATCCACGCTGATGCCTTGGTGGCAGGGAGTAGCTTGGTCGCATGTGGTGCGGTAGCAGGGGTGGCAGGGGGTGTGGTTGGTGTATACCCGATGCCCGGTTCCCAATGGTGCGTATTGCGCGGCGAGACGGCTGGCCATGATGACTCGGCACGGGCAGTTGCACAGGGCTGCCAGTTGGGGCAGTATCCCATCCACTGCGTAGAGCTTGCAGCCCGGGCCCAGAAGTTTTTGTATATCAACAGCGTTGGTGCAGATGCAGGGGATGCCCAGTTCCTTCGCCATAGCTTGGGCACGGGTGCTATCAGGCTCCAGTGCCAGTAGGGATGCTTTCCCTTGCAGCTTCTCTACAAGCTCTTTCCACTTATCGAGCGCCCACGAATCGGCTTCTCCCAAGGAGGAGATGGGGGCAATGTAGTTGCCCTGTGCTTCCGGATTGCCGGAATCGGGGGTGGCGTAATCCCACTGGTCTGTGATGATTCTGTGATTGTGGAGTAAATCCTTATAACGTGCGATGCGGTGGCGCGCTGTTTCCGTGCCTCTGTTGCGAGCATAACCTCCTTTGCGGCGTTCTTTCGCAATGAATCGATTTTCATCTCCGAACCCGGAGAAGTAGACCGGATGCAATTGCCGCAGGCTGCGGTAAACCCGCGGATTTTCCGAGAATAAGAACACGGTGTCAAAGGGACCTTTCGCGTATATTTCCTCTTCTTCCAGTTGTTGTAAGGGCGTTATCTTATCGTCCGATGTGACACAGTGGGTGATGTAGGACTGTGTTTGCCAGAATGCTTTTTGCTCGCAGGGACAGATGACGGTAAGTTCCATATCGGGACGCCGGTTCTTCAGGATACGCATCATGGGTATGAGTAGAAGTGCCTCTTCCCATTGTTCCTGAACGGCAATGATAATGCGGTACGGAAGTGTGGCGTGACGGGATATGAGGTCGATTTCTTCTTGGCTGCATTCCGGCGCAAATCTACCCGTAGCTTTCCATCGATGGTGCATCCAGAACCCATCCAGAATGTTTTCCTTTTGGCAATCTTCGAGTGCTTTGTTTACCTCGTAGGTGATGGCTGCTAAATCCTCGCAATTATCCGGGAGATGAACCTCCCGGGTAAGGTTTACATCCCATTTGCCCAGTGCGGTGTTGCGGGTGGCTATGGCGTAAATGCTGCCTTTGCCTTTGCATCGTTTATAGAGCAGTGCGGGCAGGGGGGTGGTGCCGGTTACTTTCCCGAAGTAGGGGAGGAAGATACCCTCCTGGGTGAACTGGTCGCTCAATACGCCCAGAATGCCACCCGTGCGAGCCAATTTTAATACGGAGCGCAGACCGTCCTCTTTGCTGAACATCTCGCACCCGAAATTGGTGCGCGATTTGAATACAAGCTCTTCCAGAAGCGGATTGCTCAGCCTTCTGTACATGGAGCCAAAATGCTCCACCTCCGAAAACATGGGGCGAATGCGTGCCAGAACCTCCCAGTTGCCGGCATGTGGAATGGTGGCTATAATGCAGCTCCCATGGGTTCCTTTGCCGGCCATTTCTTCTTTCCCGATAACGGTTACGGAGCGCTTCATTTCCTTATCCGTCATCAGGCCTGTTTTAAGTGTGCAGGCTAAGTTCATGCTGGTGCGTACAATGTTGCGCCGCACCATGGCGCGCAGTTTGTTCGGCCGCAGGCGCGGATTGACGGCAATGCGCAGGTTGCGTGCCACAATACGCCTCCGGGAGGGCATCAAGGCCCATGTGATGTAGCCTACCATTTTCCCCACAAGGGCAACAACCCGAATGTCCGTACACCGTAGAACGGCGCATAGCATACGGTACGCCATGGCTCCCAGTTTTTGGGCGGTCGAGATGTTCCGGGCTGTTGCCTCTTGCGACATGGGAAAGGGGGCTATTTAGTTGAAGGTGTACATGCGGGGAATGTAGAAGGGTTTGCGGGTGTAGGGGTCCCACACCTTTTCTCCCACTTCGCAGTTGGTGTAATCGAGTTGGTAGTGCGGATCGTACGGGGAGGTGATGATGTTAGAGTATTCGCTGGCTTTACCATAGGGCAGCCCATCTTCCGCGTAGTCGATGGTTCCATTAGCCGTTACGCCGGAGGGGGGGAGATCGTAGGGGTTAATTTTAGCCCATTTCTCGCTTGCGGGTTTACCGTTATTATCTTTGATGACGTGGGGCGGGCGCTCTCCGGGATATTCGATACGGCTAAATTTATCGGCAATCTGCTGGACGATGCAGGAGTTGAGGCTAAGGGCACATATGATTCCTGCGAGGGGCGTAATGAAATAACGGAGTTTCATGTTTGTGTTATGGTTTGGTTTTTGGTGAAAATGTTAACTGGCGTAATAGGGGACGAAATCCACGCGGTTGAATTCGCTTGTGGTCCCTTTGACAAAGATGGGTTTGTAGCCATGCTCTGCCATAATGCCGGATATTTCCGGATAACAGGAGAGAAGGGTTTCTAATGCCGGGCGCAGCATTTGGACGTAGCGCTGCGGAACGCTGATGCA
>CAYSYD010000114.1:0-5588 GCA_964435145.1 uncultured Akkermansia sp. | reverse complement strand
AAGCGAGATGCGCGCTCACATGCGCGCCCTGACGGAGGTGATGGAGCTTGCGCCCGGAGCCGCACCCACACCGGAAAAAGTACAGCAAATTCAGGGCATCGTGGGGCGTATTTCCACCCTGGTCGTAGGCAAAGGCTATGAGCATTGAACGACCGCGCACGCTCCCGGTACGTGATTTTTTGGAGATGGGTGTGGTGCAGGCTGTGGTGCAAATCAGCCGCTTGCCGCGCCCGGAGTATCGAGTTCTTTTTCGCCTCCGCCTGTTGAATGCCTCCGGTAGCAGTGTGCGGCTTGTGGGGCGCAAGTGGACCCTGCGCGATAGGACCGGAAACACCCGCATTATAGAAGCCGCGCAAGTATTCAACCAGCAGCCGGTACTCACCCCCGGTGCCGTGTTTGCATGCGATGGCATGCAAACATTTGAAACCGCGCCCGCAGGGATGGAGGTGCGCTTCTTCGGGCTGGACCAGCGCGGTATTCCCTTCATTACTCCCTCTCTCATCTTCCCCCGCAGTACGTTCTCCCGCCGCTAGTTTTCAGCTTATACGCGCAGACAGCAAAAAGCCCCGCATCCTCGGATGCGGGGCTTTTTGCTACGGACAGGGAGGGATTCGAACCCTCGGTACGCTTTTGACGTACACACGATTTCCAATCGGATGGTTGTAGGTTGTAAACGATTGAATGCTAGTGGTCACGCCTTTTTATTCCAGTTTTGCTCCAATTTAGAAGAGCTTGATTTCTGTGCGCATGAGGTGGGTGTGGCTATGCTGGTTATAACTGGTCCCCCCACCAGAAGAATAGTTCCGGATCTATGTCTACTCCGAATGCCCATTTTGCAAGGAGCGCGAAGGGGAGCAATGCTAACTGTACCATAGGTAATATGATTGCTCCCATCATTAGGAGGCCTAATAGCGCACAACCCCATTCAGAGGCGTCTTTCCTATCCCTCATGTTTGGGGTTTCTTTTATGGTTATGTAGATTAATATGGTAAGTGTGATGATAATTGCTATCATGGTGGGAGCCTGTAGGTAGGCTGGATGATTATGAGTTTACTAAAATGATTATTGCGATGAGTATGAGTGTGATTAGAAGGCAGCCTGTAAGTGCTGTTTTGAAGGTTGGAATGTGTACGGTGTGGTGGCCGGTGTGGTGTATCGGAAGGAAGGTTCTGCCGCAGTTTTTGCAGGTGGCGTAGAGCCCGCCCAGACTTACTAACATGATGCTGCGCATGTGGATGGTGTACCAGCCGTGATCCCGACAGTATGGGCAGTGTACGGGGATGTGGATTTCTTCATTTCCTGAAAAGGTGGAGAACAGGCTGTCTGTGGGGTGTTCCCGGGTGAGGTATAGGCTGCGTTCTTCTTCGGTGGCGTGCTGGGCTCGGCGGAGGGTGTCGGCTTCGATTTTTCGATTGTAGGGGCTGGGTGGGTAGTATTCGGCTATGAAGGTGTTTGCCTGGGTTTCTGAGAGTTTCATGGTTAGTGCATTTTAGCCTAATGGTGGGGAGACTGGCAAGTTTTTTCCCCCATCTTTTTAGCGGGGTGGTGCTTGAGAGTTTGCCGCCGCCGTGATGTTTGAGATGAGATGTGCCCGCTACCCTAATGGATACATGGATTCACGGCGTAAAAAAAGCCCCTCAGAAGAGGGGCTGAGGCTTTTCTTTTTTGGCTAGTCATCTATCCTTGAGGCGCGAATGAACGCAAGAAGTCTTTTTTTCATGGCTTCGCTGATGTCGGTTCCTTCCGGAAGATCTTTTTTTAATTCGAGCATCTGCTCGGGCGTAAAAGTTAATACTAGTTCGATGTCTCCATCGTCATTTTTGGGTGCCATTATTGCCTCCAGTGCGCCTCTTTTTTTGGGAGGGATGGGGCGAGGGTTCTTTTTCAGCAGCCAACCGTCAAGTGTCGAATTGCTGATCATGAGCAATTCAGCGAGTTGTTTCCGACTTGTTTTTGTTTCTTTGAGCCACTTTTTTACTTGGTCTCTTATCATGCGCACATTCTACTTCGTTTTTTGTGAGCGGTCAATGAAAGATCTGCATTGTTTGCAGGTTTGTGGGTAATTTTTTTTGAAAAATTATGCAAAACGCAGAAAAGATGTTGACATAATCTGCAAAATGCAGTATTGTAAACCTGCAAACAGCAGAAACTATGAGAGAGATCATTACTATAAAATTGCCGGCCGTCGAATACGGCGAGTTGGCTATTATGGCGGCTCGCGCTAAAAAGCCTATCGATAAGTACGTGGTCCAGGCAATTGCTCCGCAACAACAAGACGTTTCCGCGGAGCAGCCGGAGCCCACCGAGGAGGAGTAATTTTTTAAGTTTTATTTTATGGCTGATTTTATAAGTGCAGATAGGGTGCCGGTGAGTTTGCCGGTGGCGGCGAGGGTGTTGCAGGAGCGGTTTCCGGAGTTTGCTTATTCGGAGCGCCGTTTGAGGACGATGGTGCAGAATGGTTTGGTGCCGTTTGTGCGGGAGCCGCGAGGTTTGTGCGGGCGGTGTAATGCGGGCCGGGCTGTTTCTATAAAGGTGCGGGTGCGGGATTTGGTGCAGAGGTTTTTAACTTGGGAGCGGTTTTGATGTTATGAACACATTAAAAGATTTTCTGGGCGGGCTGCCTTTCGGTTTTGCGCTGCTGGTTGCGGTGTTCTGGCTGCCCTGCGCCATTGCGGGGCATGGGCTGGCGGAGCATCCGGTGCTGGGGGGGTGGTTTTTCCGGAAGGAGGCTACGGAGGCTAATTCGCTGCCGCCGACGTTCGAGTTTCATGCTGAGGAGGCATGTGTTGAGCAGACAACAACTAGGCATAGTAGTAGTCGATAGTGAGAGAATAGCGGGCCATGGGTACTCCCATGGCTGGGTGCAGGGGGAAAGGCTCCCGCGCCGGGTTCGATTCCCGGCTGCACTATTCCCATCCCGGTGCGTTTTGCCGGATTCTTACAGCAGGATTTTGAAGGGCTTTCTGCTGGTTCATGCCGCCGGGCTTGGTAACCCGGGCCGGGATGTGGTTCTAGCCCTTCGCTGTTTCTCTATTATGAAAAAAAATAATGCCGTTCATATTCGGGTGAGTTCTGTTGAGCTTGCTGTGTTAAAAAAATCTGCTGCCGGTGCAGGGGGCTTTCTCTTTGGTGCCGGTTCCGGCGGCGGTGGAGGGTGGCGCTGATTATTCGGCGCCGCGCAAGGTTAATGTTTCCGCTAGTAAGTAACAATTTCCTATTATGAGTAACGAATCCAATACGATGTCGGGTGCCGAGAATGCGCGGTATGAGGTGCTGGAGGAGCTGGTTCTTCCGGGGATGAGCCAGACGGTGCGTGAGGATGTGGCGATTCTGACGCATGATAATTGCCGCACGCTGAACATTGCGAAGTTTGCGGACAAGCCGTACCGCATGTGCGGGACGGTGCGTTTGCTGACGCTGGATGATTTCAAGCTGTTTATTCAAGACCGGCAGGAGGTTCCTGCTCCGTGGGTTTTTGTGGATAAGGCGTGCGTGCGTGCGGTGTTCAACATGGATGGGTGGCAGGACGATGAGGCTTGTTTCCAGGTGTTCTGCACGCCCGAGTGGTCCGCATGGACGGATAAAGACCAGAAGGCTATGGGGCAGGAGGCGTTCTGTGATTTTCTGGAGGATCACTTGAAGGAGATTGTTTGCCCGAGCGGCAGCGAGCTGCTGGAGATGGTGGCCAATTTCCGACAGATGACGCGTGTGGAGTACGGGTCTTCTTACCGTGGTTCTGATGGCCAGATTATGCTGGAGCGCAAGGAGGGTGCCGGCGGCAAGGATATGGCTCTGCCTGCGGACTTTGTGCTGCACCTTCCCGTGATTAAGGGCGCCGAGGAGATGACGACTTGCGAGGTGAGGGCGCGTCTGCGTGTGCGTGTGGACTGCGATACGCACCGGCTGACGTTGCAGTATATGCTGGTGCGCCCGGATATTCCGCAGGATAACGCGATTGCCGATATTGTGCAGCATTTGCGCGAGGCGCTGCCCGGTTCGCGGGTGTTCGCCGGCAAGGTTTACAGCAAGCCCAAGGAGGTACTCTGCTGAGTTGGTTTTTCCGGTCGGGTGTTTTGCAGGTGATGCCCGATGTGTGTGATGGTACTTGTAACACCTCGCCGCCCGGTGCCTGCGCTGGCGGCAATTATGGGGGGTAGCTTAAAGGAGAGAGCGGCCGCATCTAGAAGCGCTGGCAGGTGAGGGGTTCGATTCCCTTCCACTCCACTCCCGAAAGGGGTAACAACAGACAGACAATAATTTTATGGATAATGCTACGATGATGATGGCTGCTCCGGGGAAGGGGCAGGAGAATAAGTTGGCAAAGCGCGAGGCTTTTGCGGGGGTGGCTCGCAAGATGGATGAGCTGGCGGTGGCGGCGCAGGATGCGTTTGCCATCAAGGGTAATTTCGAGCGTACGTTTGCGCTGGGTGCTGCGATGGCTGATTTGCGCGAGGCTCTGGATGAGCGTGTGATGCAGAGTCTTATGAAGCTGCAGAATACGAGGCTTGGTTTCCGGACGGATAATGCGCTCGGGTATCCGGTGGATGTGGTGCGCGATGCGGTGATTGAGGCTACGGTGTGGGGGTTGCAGTGTGTGGGGAATCAGTTCAATATCATTTCCGGCGGTTTTTACGCAACGAAGGAGGGGTATTCTTATTTGCTGCGGAATATGCCGGGGCTGGAGGATATGCGGTTTGTGTATCACCCGGCGGTGATTTCTGAGAGTAGTACGAGTGGGACGCGCAAGGATGGTTCTCAATACCAGAAGGTTGAGCGTGAGGGTAAGACGGTGGTGGATGTGAGCTGGGTGTTTATGGGTAAGGCTGAGGAGGAGCGGTTGGAGTTCTGTATTCGGGTGAATGCGGGGATGAGCCAGGATGCGATTATGGGTAAGGCTGAGCGTAAGGCGAAGAAGTGGCTTTTTGAGCGGCTGACTGACCGGCAGTTGCCGGATGGTGAGGCGGATGATTTGGATTCGGGGGTGATTGATGTTGCAGCAGCTCCGGGTGATGGCGGACTGAAGTCCGCTGCTCCGAGTAAGGGTGGGCTGACGGCGGAGAATTTCCTGCACGGTCTCACTGCGGCGGCAGGGCCGGTTGCTCTGCCGGGTGCGGAGTTCGGAAAAATTATCTAATCCCCCCCCATATATACTATGAATGTAGATTTGAATGATCCGCGCAGGGGGCTGCCTTCGGCTTCGGGGATGGAGCGGCTGGTTCTTTGCCCGGGGTCTTGGTTTGCGGAGTATGCTCTGCCGGAGGACGGGCCCAATGAGGCGGCGGAAAGAGGTACTGTGTTGCACCGCCATATGGAGCTGGGCTCTGCGCCGGAGGATCCGGAGGAGGCTGAGTTGCTGGATTGGGTGCGGAAGACGGAATATGAGCTGGTGCTTTCTCATCTTGGCGGCAGCACGGATTGCCTTAGGGAAAGGCGGTGGTGGTCTGCTGCCGGGAGTTATAGTGGGCAGCCGGATGTTGTCTATGTGAGTGGGGGCGCGGCGCTGCTGCTGGATTATAAGTTTGGGCGGGCGGCGGTGAGTGCTACTCCGGCAAATAAGCAGCTGGCGGCGCTGGCGAATTTGGCGTTTG
>CAYSYD010000113.1:0-5710 GCA_964435145.1 uncultured Akkermansia sp. | reverse complement strand
ATGCCTTTTTGTCTGGCCCAGCGCCCATTGCCATCCATAATGATGGCCACATGATTCGGAATTCGGCTCATTCGTGCAGGTGTTTTGTCTTACAGCTCGTATTCACCATATTCTGCCAAAATGGCTTCTACCCGGGCTACATCTTCCGGGGAATCCACGCCACTCGTGGTTTTGCGACCACGGTAATTAACTTCTACCATTTTGACACGAAGGCCATTGTAGAGGAAGCGCATCTGCTCCAGCCCTTCTACGCAGCCTTTTTCGTAATCGGACTCGGGGAGTTCGAAGTAGTTACGGAGAGCGGAAAGAGTGTACGCATACAGCCCCACGTGGCGGCGTACCGGGCTCTTTTCCATTGATTCCCTCGCTTTTTCCGGTTTGCGAATGGCAGGAATGGTGGACTTGGAGAAGGCCATGGCGTATCCGTTCTTATCCACCAGCACGGTGGTTCCGCTGTATGGAGTTGTTTTCTTAGATTCCACCAAACGGTCATATTCTGCCCAATCCAAATGAATGCAGGGGGTGAATACATCCGCAGGGCAACTCTTCCACTCATCAATAAGCTGCTGGATGACCCACGGCGGGCAAAGGGGATTATCCCCCTGAAGATTAATGATGAATGCCGGGGCTTCTTCTTGCTGGCTTACGGCATCCCAGCATCTCTCCGTACCACTGCGGCAGGTTTCCGCCGTCATCACCACGGGCACATCCACACTCCGGCAGTAATCCACAATGCGGGAATCGTCCGTTGCGACCACATAATGACAGTTATCATTGTGGCGGCAAATAGAGGCTGCTATGTCCGCCACTCGTTTAATCATCTCTACTCCGGCAATTTTTACGAGGGGTTTGCCGGGAAGACGAGTGGAAGCATAACGGGCAGGGATGACGATGAGAATGGATTGGGACATGATTGTGTGAAAATCTGTTTTGGAAGTGATTGTATTTTATCGTAAAGAGGATGGTTTGTCACGAAGAAATTGCATTCTGCTGCGGTGCCGGCGGCAAGGAATCATTCAACGGGAAACCATAAACCCGAACCTTTCCTTTGGGTGTAAGGAAGTAGTGCCACCATTCCTTGCTGTAGTTCCGTAATCCGGCTTTAGCCATGGTATCACGCAGCAGACGGCGTTTTTTTTGTTGGATAGGTGAAATTCCCATGTAATCCGTGGCCGAGGAGGGGTCCAGCAGGTCGTGGCGTCCGCCCATGTCTACCTCCTTTCCTGTGTCGAGGTGGTAAAGCGTAATATCTACGGCAATACCCCATGTATGCTCGGAAGTGAGTCCTATGTAGCGATGCTCATAAATCCCTTTTTTGGTGATGTTGGGGTAGAATGTTTCCTTGGTACTCACATCATCCGTTTGGGACCACGCATAAAAATCCTGTAAGGCACAGGCCGGGCGGTAGGCATCCCAAACGATGATACCGTACCCCATAGGGCGGAGGAGGGTTGCAGCTTGGGCAAGTGCTTGTGCCGCATCTTTTCGCAGAATGGCTCGTTTCCCCCGTGTGTAGCCATCAATGGGTCTGCCTACGAAATTATCAGAACTACAGTATTTCAAATCAATACGAACATTCGAAGGAACCACTTCATCCACATAGCAAAATTGCTGCGGCATGCATGCGGCTTCATCTCGTGGAGGTTGGGGCGCTGTTTGGCTACATTGGCATAGAAAGGAAAACCATAGGAGGAGAGAAAAATATCGCATGCGAGTGGCACTATATCATATTAGATTCTATTTGGCAATTCTTCAGCCTGCATCTTGACTAATTCCCCCCATGGGAGTATAAAGAACGGCGTCATGGATGCTATCTCGCAGCCGCAGGTTTCCCGCCTTTGGAACGTGACTTATACAAAAGCGTGGTGGGCCAATTTCCTGCTCTTTTTTTCTTTCATGTTGATGACGCCGCTTTTTCCGGTGTATTTGCGGGATGCATATGGAGCAGGCAAGGATGTCATAGGTCTGGTAATGGCCGGATACAGTGTTATGGCTGTATTTTCACGTTTTGTGAGCGGATATTTAGTGGATAGTTTCCCTCGGGTAACGGTGTTGGTATGCAGTTATGTATTATTCAGCCTGCTTACGGGGGCTTATCTTTTATGTGGTAGTTTGCTGGTATTTGCCATAGTTCGTACTATGCATGGGGCTCCTTTCGGGGCGGTAACCGTAGCTAATAGTACGGTGGCCGTGGATGCGCTGCCGTTCAGTCGGCGTGCAGAGGGTATCGGTTATTACGGTTTGAGTAATAACGTAGCCACGGCCATCGCTCCTACTGTGGGATTGAGTGTATATGCGTGGTGGGCCGATTGTGAGATTCTAATGTGGGTGTCCTTAGCCTTGGCTGTGGTGGGATGTTTGCTGTGTATTACGATGAAGTTACCGCGTCGTCCTCGCCCTTTGCCTCGCAAAGCATTTTCCATCCGAGGCTTGGTTCTTTGGAGCGGCTGGAGCCCCGGGTTCTGTGTGATATGTTTTTCTTTTGCGTATGGTGTAGTATCTACTTATATTGCCTTGTATGGCAAAGAGGAGTTGGGGATAACGAGCGGCAGCGGTTTGTTCTTCCTGCTTTTTTCCGTGGGCTTGATATTGTCTCGTCTTGTAGGAGGTCGGACGTTGAGAAAGGGGAAAATTGTACAGAATGGAACAGTCGGGGTACTCTTAGGCAGCCTTGGATATGCCACTTTTGCTTTTCTGCATAATGAATGGGGCTTCTATGGCTCTGCCCTGATTATGGGATTAGGTAATGGCCATATGTTTCCGGCTATGCAAAATATCTTTATGAACATTTGCACCAAGGAGCAAAGAGGAACCGCTAATTCCACCCTTCTTGTGGCCTGGGATGTGGGGGCGGGGACAGGTACACTGTTAGGCGGCGTTATAGCAGACGGAATGGGTTTTTCCGTTGCCTTTTATGCGGCTTGCCTTGTGAATGTACTGGGCGCGCTGTTCTACCTGCTGCATACAAGGCGGGACTTTGCCCGCCGGAGGCTTGTTTAGCGGGGCAGCACCTTGTGCAGGCATTTGCGATCCGGAGATGCCAAAGGGATACGCTCCAGCTCTTCTAAGGGAATGAACTCTTCACCGTTCATGGGGGCGGCATCCGTTTCCTGATACAGATACCGTGTTACTTTGTAACGGGTGATGCTGTACTTCTGTTTCATTAAAAGAGAAAGCCCGGAGGTGTGTGCAGCGGTACGCCGAGGAAGCCGATACATCCCCTCATGCCGTTTGCCGCCGGTTTGCTTTTCCAACAGAATAGATTGACCGACAATACAAAGAATATCATGATGTTCTGCAGCTGTTAATTGCATGCGGCGGCTTTTAAGCGGCAGCTCCTCCGGTTTGCTCGCTTGGCACCACTCTCTCACCGGGCAAAGGATACAGCGGGGAACTCCGCCGGAGCAATGGCTTTGCCCCAATTCCATAAGGGCAGAGTTATATGCTCTGGGTTGGCGCTGGTGAAGCATTTTTGCAGCCATTGCCCAGAGCCATTTTTGCCCGGAAGGCGTGTCTACCGGCTGGGTATAATTAAAGAGGCGGGAAAAGACTCTGGCCACATTCGCATCCACCAACGGAGCCGGTTCATTGTAGGCAAAACTAAGCACAGCCCCTGTGGTGTAATCCCCCACTCCGGGCAGGGCTCGAATGTCTGCGGCCGTGCGGGGGAATTGCCCGCCGTGGCGTTCCATTATTGTTTTGGCCGCGGCTTGCAGGGCCCGGACACGGCGGTAATATCCCAGCCCCTCCCAGGAGCGTAAGGCTTCCTCCTCCGTGGCTTCGGCCAGTGCTTTGGGTTCCGGGAATTGTGCCATCCATGCTTCGTAGCGGGCCAACACCGTGGGGATGGTGGTTTGCTGGAGCATGATTTCGCTCACAAGAATCGACCACGGATTTTCTGTGCGGCGCCATGGGTAATCCTTCCCCTGTTCATTAAACCATTGCACAAGGGCATGGGCTACTTGATTGAAAGGGAAGTTCCTCACGCTTTTGGGGTATGCTGTGTCGTGTAAATTGATATATCTGCTCGGCTTGTGCCAAGCAATTGTTGGGCTCTCATCAGCGCACGCCGGGTAGACATGTTGGGGTTTTTGTGTTCAATGAGGAAGATATTGCTTTCTCCCTTAGCGCAATCAGCTTGAAGGAACTCAAGAATACCACTTTTTTTGAGGATTCGGAATACCTCTCTACTGGCTCCGGAGATGATGAGGTGACGCCCTTTTTCCCGAATGAACTTGATGAGTTCCTCCAACGCACAGACGGAGGTGGCATCCAGATTCCGAGCGTTTCGCATACGGAGTACAACTACGGCCAAGGATTCATCCTCCGCAATGCGAGATACTTGTTTGCGGAACAAATCCGCTGCTCCAAAGAACAAATCACCTTCCACGTGGACAATGGAAATCTGAGGAAGCCTTTTTTCCTTGCTGTCCAATTTCAATAAGGTACCCTCGTTATCAAAGGTGTATTCCACCAGCTCCGGACGAGCCGCTTTTCTTAAGAAAAGAGAAATGGAGATAATGACGCCCACGAATATAGCGATGTGTAAGGGCAATAATAGGGATGCAACAAAGGTGATAAGCAGCACAACGGCATCCCCATGAGTGGAGCGGAAACAAATACGGAGCAACTTCCCATCGTACAGAGAAACGGCATTGGCCAGCACCAAAGCGGCCAAAACACTGTGCGGTATCTTCGAAATTAACGGGAAATTCGCCAATACGAAGGTGATGCCTAAGCAGATAAGACCGCATATAATGCCGGAAAATCTTGTGGCGGCTCCGCTGTTAAAATTCAGGGCGGAGCGTGTGAGTGAAGCCGAGCAGGGGAGCGATGTCGTAAGAGAAGAGCCTATATTGGCCATGCCTACGGCAAAGGTGTCTTGGTTTAAATTGAGCGGCTCTCCTGTTTTTGCGGAGATTGTCTTGCTCATCACCGTTTGCTCCAATGTGGAGAGAAAAGCAATACCTACCACAACCGGAAACAGCTCTGCAAAATGCCCCGGTAGCTCCCATATCGCAGGGGGTGTGCAGCTCAAATCGCTCATGGTGAAGTCTTTGAGCATGCGAACATTGGCAAATGTGGCACCACTCCACTCTTGGCTCAATATCCAATTGAGCGTACTCATCACAACCAGAATAACAGCAAAGGTGGGTAAACGCTTCAGGTACTTCTTGAGCGGAATAAACAATGCAAAGGAAAGAACGCCGAGGACGATGGGCTGCCACTGAATCATTTGGAGATTCGACAGGATGGCACTTGTCATCGTAAAGAAAGAGCTGCCGGCATTGACGTCGTTGATGCCTAGCACATACCGCAACTGGGAGGCGATAATGAGTGTAGCAGCCCCGGTAATATAGCCTACCAATACACTGCGGCTGACGAATTGCAGCATCTCCGTGGCTTTAACAAAGGCGCCGATGACACAAAGTAATCCGGCTAAAAAGACAATGAGCGGCACGAAAATGTGCGGCTGAGATTGAATAGCCGGGGAAGACGCCAAGAAGAAGCTGGCCAGCATGAAAGCCGTAGCGTTACTCGGTCCGCTTACCGTAAGGCTACAACGGGTAAAGAACGGGGCAATGAATGTGCCCACCGTGGCCGCCATAATGCCATATATGCTGTCCAACCCCGCCATGGCGGCAAATGCCATCCCTTGGGGAAGCCCCACCAAGGCTACATCTACTGCGGCTTTAAAATCTCGCCCGGC
>CAYSYD010000112.1:0-5792 GCA_964435145.1 uncultured Akkermansia sp. | reverse complement strand
GTGTAGATTTTAATACCACGGCTTTTAATGATTTCCTCTCCACGCTCGGGGTTTTGGAAAATTCCCACAGCAAGCTGCTGCACCATGGCATGCAAATGCGAGGTATTGCGGCGCAGGGGATTAGGATTCAATCCCAGGGGTTGATCCTTCACCCGGGCTGCTTCTCCGGCTGTCAAGTAGCCGGAACGCTCCATGCGGTCAATAACATCGTTTCTCCACCGCCAGTTCAGCTCCGCATTACGAATGGGATTATAGTTCTCCGGGTTTTTAATGAGTGCCGCGATACTGGCCGCCTCCCGCACCGTCAAATCCGCCGGTTCCTTGCCGTAATAGCCCAAAGACGCTGAGCGAATACCATAATACCCGCGCCCAAAATAGATGCGGTTTAAGTAAAACTCCATAATTTGGCGTTTATCGTATTTCTTTTCAATACGAAGAGCCAAAAAGATTTCTACAATTTTACGCTCGTAGCGGCTTCCGCCGCGCGCTTGCGTACGCACCTCCAAATCGTAGGCATTTCGAGCAAGCTGCTGAGTAATCGTCGAAGCACCCTGATTCACCTTACCGCCGGCGGCCATTGCCTCCTTAACGGCTCGAACAATCCCCATGGGATCAAACCCCTTGTGCTTCCAAAAATTCTTATCCTCTTGTGCCACAAGAGCATCTATCATCGCCGGAGATATTTTATCAATCGTCACATAACTACGATTTTCATCGTATATACGGCCTATTTCCTCATCATTGCGGTCGTATATAATGCAAGGGTGATCCAGATTATTAATATCCTCCAGATTAAACTCCTCCGCCCATTTCTGGTACTTAGCCGTAACGGATTCAAAGACTACATATCCCAGCCCCGCCAGCACAAGAGCGGAAATTCCCAATACAATGCAGCATTTCAACAGGAAAGAACGCAGAAACTCCCCCAAACTGCGGTGTACTACTGTTTCTTTGCGGGTAGCACGACTCCGACGACGCTCCTCCGCCGCCTTTCGCTTATTCTGGTATTCGTCAAGGTCGTCCATGCCTGCCTGTGCTGAACTTTAACAGAAAATTCCACTGATAGCAAGAGACAAATGCTCTCACAATGTGCCATGGGGCGAATTGCTTTGCCTGCGCCTCCTCTTCAGCAGGAAAAGAAGCAAACAGGCGGATGAGACTAAAATACCTACCACCGTAGATACGGAGAGGGAGAAACATATGCCGCATTCCGGAGCGTACAGCAGGAATGTGGTACACATAGACGTCATGAACAAAGCCGGCAGCAAGGGCATCAATGAATTGCGACCGTGCGATTTCATATGCACCGCAATGCTCCACAAAGTAAAACAGGCCAACGCCTGATTAGCCCAGCCGAAATAGCGCCAAATAACGCCAATTTCCAACCGGAAGAGAACAATCACCACGACAAAGAGAGGCAAGGAAAGCGCCAGGCGCATCCATGTATTCCTTTGCCCGAGGTGAAGTACATCCGCCAGCATGAGGCGGCAACTGCGCATAGCCGTATCACCACTGGTAATGGCAAGAATAACAACCCCCAGTACAGCAAAGAAAGCCCCCACAGGCCCCAGCAACATATTACAAGCATAGTTAATAGCCATGGAGGGGGAAGCCATGGTGAGGGCAGCAAAGGAAATCCCCCCCGGTTCCGCCAGTTGTTGCAGTACATTTTTGCCGGTAGCAGCATCCGGCACCAAAGCATAATCAGTCAACACATCGCGCAGGGTGAGTCCCACAGTTGCCCATACCAGAGCAACAAGACCCTCCACAATCATCGCACCGTAAAACACGCAACGCGCATGCCGCATTTCCGGCAGGCAGCGAGTCATCAGCGGACTTTGTGTTGCGTGGAAACCGGATATGGCACCGCAGGCAATGGTCACAAAAATCATGGGCCATACGGATAAGCCCGCAGGATGCATCTCCTCCGCAGCAGTCAGGCGGGGTAACACCTCATGCCCGCTAAGGGGCAACATAATGGTAAGCCCCAAAGCCATGAAAAGGAATACAGCACCGAAAATAGGATAGTTACGCCCAATTAACGCGTTGATAGGCAAAGCCGTAGCCATAAAATAGTATACCAAAATAATTACAGCCCACCAAAAAGAAGGCACATCGGTCACAAGCCCGTGTAGCATACCGGCCGGTAATTGCGTGAACACCACGCCCACCATGAGCAGCAGGAAAATACACAAGATGCGCATTAAATAGCGCGCTGCGGGGCCCAGCGTGTTGCCAATCAACTCCGGAAGGCTGGCTCCCTTGTTCTCCAGCGACATAAGGGCTGAAAGCAAATCGTGCAAAGCACCCGCAAAAATACACCCCAGCACAATCCACACCAAGGCCACCGGGCCGAACAAACACCCGCTGAGAGCCCCCACAACAGGTCCCAGACCGGCAATGTTCAACAGTTGAATGAGGAATACCTTCCACACGGGGAGAGGCACATAATCCACGCCATCTTTTTGTGTACAGCTGGGCGCAGGAGCAGAAGCATCAAACCCATACACCTTCTCTGCCAAGCGACCGTACAAAAAATAGCCCCCTACAAGCAAAAGAACACAGCAGATGAAAACAAGAATACCTATCATGGTTGTTGTGGTTTCGTTAAAGTCTCAAATGCGGCAGGGTAGAAAGCTCGCGCTCGCGCCCTAGCCTCCGTAATGCCCTGAGCTGTTGGTTTCACCCCGGGCACACCATCAAAATTAACAGCTCTGCGGAAAATGCGGGGATCCGTGCCGAAAACCATGTAACGGTGAACCAATAGGGGGGACTCCTCGCAATTCACCTTGGATTCCAGTACAGTAAATGCAGCCTGAATCCCCATGGCGCGCAAACTCTCCAACATGGGAGGCGTGTGGTATCCCCCCGGATAGCAATAGGTGGAGCATGTGCCGAAAAGCTGCCTTAAACGAGCAAACGAATCCGGCAATTCCTGCTGTATCTGGGCGGCATACTCCGGGGAATCCTGAGCATGGCGCTTCCACTGGCTGGGGTAGTAATGCGTGGTGGAATGGCTACCTATCGTGGCACCGTGTTCCATCATCTCTCGGATTTGAGCCTGCGTTAGCGAATGCCCCTTTACCTGAATATAGCTGGTATACAAAAAAAGTGTAAAAGGATACCCATACGCTTTTAACACGGGATAAGCATCGGTATAAACGCTTTTCCACCCATCATCAATCGTAATCAATACGCAGCGCTCCGGCAAGCAACGAGTACCATGCAGCCATTCTAAGAAATCCTGCATGGTAATCACCGTTAACCCGGCATCCTGAATATACTGCATCTGCTGGCAGAACTCCGCCGTACGCATGCGCATCTCGCTCACGGGCTTGGTGTTACTAAAATCGTGATACCCCAAAACAGCCACTCGCGTTTTTTCCCTCGGGACAAGAGGCCGGCTAAAGGAACGGCTCACCCAGTCCGATGCCGGAATGCGGCGTTCCAGCGTACCCGCAGCCGGAAGCGTACATACCGGGCGGGGTTCTAAATCCCCTGTGCTTGCAGGCAATTGGGGGGGAGGGAGTGCCTGATGCAAGGAAACAACCTCCCCGCCGGGCAGCTCCGCCTGAGCTGCGGCCTCATCCGGGCCAGAAGGAAGGGCCTCATCCTTAGGAGACATGGGGAGCAAAGACGCCGCCATTTCCCGTACTCTGTGCAATATTTGAGCCGTTTCCTGCGCTTGCCCATTTCCTAAAGCCGCGGCAAAAGAGGGCATATCCGGCACCATGTAACGGGGCAGCATTAAGGGAGCGGAATGCCCATGCACCCGCGCTCCGTAACAACTGAAGGCAACGGAGTATCCGTACACGGGTAAATTCTCCAGCATGGTAGTATCCGCATATCCATGGGGGAAAGAAAAATACTCACATTCACCCAGAGCAGCCGTAATTCGTTGGGAGGATACCCCCAGCTCCTTTTCTGCCAATTTCACGGAAGCCTCCGTCCCCTGCTCCGCAGCCTTTTTCCAATCTTCCGCAGCGGGGCATGTGAGAGTTCGGCTGCCCACACTTCCCCCGGCCAACTGCATTTCCTTCAGTTCCTTAATACCGAGGCTGTGTCCATCCGCCTCAAAATTGCCCCCATCTGCAAAAATAAGAAAAGGATACCCATATTTTTTCAGAATGGGAAAGGCTACTGTATAAGCGGCGGAATCAGCCACATCCAAAGTAATCAACACGCTGCGCTGCGGTAGCGTGCCACGATGCTCCAGCCATGCCACCATATCCGCAGGAGCCACAGGAATGAACCCCTGCTCCCTCAAATACTGCATTTGAGCCTCAAACGCAGCCGCGCTGATTCCTCGCATCCCTGCCGAAGCAGCAAAGTGACCATACCCCAGTACCACCACCTCCGATGCATTCGGCACAGGAGCCGCCGCAGTTGCTCGGGGCGGCAAAGCCGCATCGCCACTATCCGGCAGAGGATCCGCCGGCAAAGGCGCAAGGGATAGCAATGCAGCAATGGGAAATAAACGATGCATCTTGAATTCTTATCGTCCGGGCACCATTTCAAAGGTAAAGCCCTTTAGGTATTCTGTCTCAGGGATATTGAGAAGAATGGGGTGATCCGGGCTCTGTCCATGGGTTTGCACTAAGCGCAGCGTGCTGTGCCCATCCACGGCAGCCTCCCCAATTGTGCGGCGGAACACATCCAAACTGATATGGTGTGAGCAGCTGAACGTGGACAAAGACCCTCCCACCGGCAGCATTTGCATAGCACGCAGGTGAATTTCCTTGTAGCCGCGCAAAGCTCCGGCCAAGCTCTTCTTATTGCGGGTAAAACTGGGGGGATCCAGAATAATCATATCCCATTGGGGGTCTGCGCCATTGCGCACCTTATCGCTCTCCCGTTTCAGGAAATCGAAGGCATTTTCTTCCACGGCCTCCACCTGCACACCATTCAACTCAGCATTGCGGCGCACGGAAGCAATCGCCTCTCCGGAAATATCCACCGCCGTTACGCTGGCAGCACCGGCCTTAGCGCAGGCCAACGCAAAGCCCCCTTGATTACAGAAACAATCCAGAACCCGGCGACCACGAGCAAAGCGAGCCACTTCCTGATAATTCTGGAGCTGGTCCAAATACAACCCCGTTTTCTGCCCCGTGGTCAAATCCACCAAAAACTTAAGTCCGCGCCCCTCTGCCACAAACGGCTCGGGCTGTTCACCATAGGCCACATATGTCTCCGGCTCGATGCCCTCTGCAAGAAGCATAGGCGAATCATTCCGAACTATAATGCTGCGAGGCCGGAACAAATCCCCCAAAATATCCCGAATAAGCCCCAAACGCTGGTACATCGCCATCGTGAGCGTCTGCACTACAAGTACATCCCGATAGCGATCCACAATCAACCCGGGCAGGCCATCGCTCTCGCTCCATACAACGCGCAGCAACTCCTCTCCCGGCAAATAGCGTTCTCTCAAGGCCAAAGCCTGAGAAATACGACGTGCAAAGAAATCGCGATCCAAATCCTGCTTGCGCCGAGAAAACCGCCGTGCCACAATCTGCGAATGCGGATTATACATAGCGGAACCCAAATAGCGATCCCGCTGGTCCTTCAACAGCACCACATCCCCGGGTTTCGGATTACCGAAAACCGTTCGCACTTCTGTTCCATACACCCAATCGTGTCCGTGAAAAATTCTCGCTTTCGGCGCGATAATAAGGCCTGCCATAACGGCATCCACCATACCGCAAACACCCCTTTCTGTCAATGTTAAACCCTGCCCGCACAGGGCAAACGCATTTCGATGTCGTGTTTTCTTATTGACTCTCTTCCGCTCCGTT
>CAYSYD010000111.1:0-6145 GCA_964435145.1 uncultured Akkermansia sp. | reverse complement strand
ATCAATCAGGCGCTCAGCATAAGCCGTAATGCGGAGCATCCACTGGCGCAGCTTGCGGCGCTCCACAATGTGCCCCTTGCTCTTCCACTCCTCGGCCTCCTCATTGGCCAGCACCGTTCCCATATCCGGGGACCAGTTCACCATGCCCTCTGCCACATAGGCCAAGCGCACATTATCAATCTGCTCCCGGGTCCAGCCCTTCTCCTCCAGCTCACTCACCGGGCAAGCCTTCTTCAGCTCCTCATTGTAGTAGGAATGGTACAGGCGCAGGAAAATCCACTGCGTCCAGCGCACATAGCGCGGGTCCGTCGTCGCCACCTCGCGGTCCCAGTCGTAGGAAAAGCCCAGCATCTTCAACTGGCGGCGGAACGTGTCGATATTCGCGTAAGTCGTGATGGAAGGATGCTGCCCCGTCTTAATCGCATACTGCTCCGCCGGAAGCCCGAAAGAATCCCAGCCCATGGGGTGCAGCACATTGTATCCGGTCATGCGCTTGTAGCGGCTCACAATATCCGTGGCCGTGTACCCCTCCGGGTGCCCCACATGCAAGCCCGCTCCGCTCGGATAGGGGAACATATCCAGAATATAGCACTTCGGCTTGCTCGGGTCAAATCCCTCCTCCCCGGGATTCAGGGTCTTAAAGGTTTTCTCTGCATCCCACGTGGCTTGCCATGCGGGTTCAAAGACATCAAACGGGTACGGATTCTTTCGGTCGGACATGTCGCGCGCGACTATAATACACCACCTGCCGAAAATCAAGCCTTTTTCCCCGTAGTGACGTACTTGTAAACTCTTTTGAAATCCTAAATACATTTTTGTTGACGAATAGTGTACTTCGGTTATAATTAGGATGTAATACAAAACCGCTATGAGACAGAAAAAAAGCATTGTTATCAATTTGGATTATCTGGAGAGAACAGGGCATTATAAGTATGCAGAGTTAATTCATTACGAAGAGTTGGATTATTTGCAAAAGGAAATCAGGACAAAGGTTGCAGAAAATGCCCAGAGCGAGAATAAGGAAATACTGCATCATCCATGTTTCTTCATCAATGGAGGCCGTGGTTCAGGTAAGACCACATTGCTTCAGGCTTTACAAAGAACTTTATGTGATTCTTCCGCAGGACGTCCTAGGATTGCATGTTTGGCGGAATTCGATCCTACAAGGTTGTCTGATGGAGAAAATTTTTTCGTACACTTGCTGGGGCATGTGCATAAGATATTAGACAAATATTTAAAGGATAAATCGATATTGAATTCGGAGGAACAAATACATTATAAGCAGGCTTATAAATGTATTGCAAAAATCACTAACGGGTTGAGTGTTCTTCTTCGGCGTCCGGAATTTTTGGGCAATGTGGCAGATGCCAGCTATTTCGTACAGGAGAGTGTTGAGGGTGGCATCAATTGCACTTCTTTGCATGATGATTTTGCCCGCTTGATGGAAGAATTATGCCTGCTTCTGAAATTAGATGCTCTTCTGGTGACTGTGGATGATGCGGACATGAATTTCAATAAATGCAGTGAGGTGTTTGAAACGGTACGTAAGCATCTGCTTAACTGCAGGATAGTTTATGTCTTTGCAGGGGATTTAAAGTTGTACACAATGGTTATTCGAGGAATGCAAATGCAGCATTTTGGAGAACTTTCTCTTTCGTATGATAGAAATCGAAAAAAACAGCGAGAACAGTTGATGGATAATTTGGAAGAACAATATATGTTAAAACTTTTTCCTCTGAATAATCGAGTGTCTTTGCTGAGTTTTGGCTCTGTTTTGGAGAAGAATCCCTATCTGTACGATTCTATGAGTACGGATAAATTGAGAGGTGTTAGAGAGTATCTTAAACATAATTTGAGACAATATGCATCAGATGCAGCTTTGGACCAAATAGAGAGATTTATGTCAATTCTCTCTATGCGAAGCGCCTTACAGCTCCTTGATTACTGTAGAAAGAATGCAAATGGCGATAAAGGATCAGAAAATTACTTTGATTACTGGTGCGATGGTGTACAGAAGGTAACTTCCCATGCTCTCATTAAACATAATGTTGACTATAACTCTATTAAGGAGCATGGTGCAAGAAAATTATTTCACGTCATTCGGGAGCATGCTATGCGCTTGAATTGCGGAATGGATGGAGCTTCCCTTCGCCCCGGATTAGGACGAGATTCTTTCCAGTTGATTTCTTTTTACCTTTCTACGGAATTTATTGGAAAAGTATGCAATTTTGAAGGGGTTTTCTCATACATATTGAACGTGTTTCCTCGCTTGCAGACAGAGATTGAACAAAAGGAAGCTTTAAGTAGTGCAATATGGCCCGAAATTAAGGGAATTAGACATTTGGGAGCATTGTGTGCGACAAACATGTTACCCTTGTGGTGGCAGGATGCTACTAAGATAAAAATGTTTGCGAATGGCTCTATACCCTTATTTTTGGATGACTTTGAATTCTCGGATGAGCATGTGAAACGCTCTTCTGTGAAGTCTTTCGTGGATTCGATGACCGGGATTATGCTCAATCAGCCGAGTATAGACAATGTTTTGTATTTTGTGGCAGTGAAACATGCTCTTAACAGAGTGATGGAAAGTAAGCAGAATTTCTATTGTATGTCTATTTACAATCTTGTTGCTTTTATTGTGCGTTTGTTGCAGTTGCATTCAGATGATTTGCAGAAGCAGGAAGATGAAATTCAAGGGATTCTGTTTTCGATGGATAAGATGATGTTTACTGCTCGTAATCTTAGCTATAGAGAACCTGTTAATGATAAGGAAAAAACATTAGATTTATCAACTTCTTTCAAAAAAGGAATTCTTGCGCTATCAGAGTCATGTAAAAAATCGGTAGTGGAGCAGGTTATAAAATGGATAAACAAGTTTGCTGATAAGAGAGTGCGAATTACTGCGGATGCATTGTCTAACTGTTGGAATGATTATATTGATGAGTGCTATCTTGCAACTAAGAATGCGGTTGTTCAAGGATATCGTACTTCCTCATTCGTTCAGGCCGGGAACTTATTTTCTCAGTACATGAAAATTTTTGAAGATAAATTTTCAATCAAGGTAGGAGAGAGTGAGAAGTTACTTTTATCCGATTGCTTAAATGATTGTCCTTTGTGGAAAATTTTGAGAGATTCTGCTGCAAAGGTAGAGGAAATGCATGGATTATGTAATGATTTGAATATAGGACCTATAGATGTAAAGGCTAATCTGAGAACGTTAATATATGGATATCGAACAAAGTTGGGAAACAAGCTGAATCGATTAGAGGAACGATTAAGGGAAAGATTTCATGATGTTGTTCGACTTGTGTTGAATGAATTGCCTGATATATGGAGAAAAATGGAGGCGCAAGCTATGAATATATATAAATTGGAGGTGCCTGATGTTTTGACTAAAAAAAGCAAGAATACATATTCAGAGGAAAAGAGACATGAGGAACTGGAAAAACTCATCAAGCGCCTTATGCGCAAGATCCTTCAAAACGAGAGCGCGTTTAAGGAAAAACTTTGGGAGCGCATTGAGAAGCTGCGCGAAGAATTAAAAAAGAAGTATCATGAACATTTGGTCGCCGAAGCCTTGAGAATAGAGAAACGTATCAGGGCGGAGGTGAGGAGAGTTGAAAATGAAAAAGACATACGTATGTATGTCGAACAGATTGCTATGCGTTTGGAACATTATGGACTAAGAGATGTGAATGAGTATGCCGATAGGCTGGAAACGGATTGCCGAGGCGCAATTGTAGAATGGGAAGGTGAAATTGATGCTTTTGTACGAAATCAGATTCAGGAGCTTCTTTCCAAGATAACGGTGCCCAAGAAGAAAAACACGGCTAAAAAGAAATAAACGCATATGGGAATCACGGCCACATTGCCTGTTTTTCTGCTGTCGAACTCCATAGCCTTAAAGGGAATGCTGGAGGAGAACAGGCTGTACCATCTGCTGGATGAGGCGCGGTGCCGGGAGGATTGGCATGAATGGGTGAGTACCGCGAGCCACCTGCGGGACTCCACGCGTCCCGGGCATGTGTTCGAGATGCGATGGAAGAAATTCTGCCGGGAGGGTGGGGTAGGGCTTATTCATGCTCTGGATTGTTTGTCGGAGGAATATCTGGAGGTGCATAACTCCCGTTTGTACATTAAGGAGCAAGAGCTGTTTTCCCACTGGCAGAATTTGCGGAGTCGCATGGGCTTATTACCGGTCAAATGCCGGATGCGGTATAAGTATGGGTTAACCATGTGGGACAAGCTGGTGCATCCTTTATCGCCGCGTTTGGACCATTATATTGGAGAGGCGGGGTTGAATGAGATGCATCTCCATTTTTTTGCTTGTCAGAGACCGGACACTTCATGGCTCGTAGATATCCAAAACGTGCATGGCTTTGAATCTTTCGAGGCCAGAGGAGGCAAATCCTTGCGGCGTCTCTATCTTTCCGTACATGCGGATTTGACTCCTCAGATTCTTGCCAAGCGTCTGAAATTGGCTCATGTGATTCGCACTTGCCTCTTGGAAATGCAGGGCGCAGGAGATGCCGGATTGCATGTCCATCGCATGCGGGATGCCTATATTTCCTTGGTGAATAATCCGAAGTATTATCCGAGCAATCAGGAGAAGGTGCGCACGTATCGGGAGGTTCATATTTTGGAGCAAGAGGAAATGCAATTATGGAAGTTCGTTTTCTCCCGGGTGGAGAACAAACAGGATTACTGGCGGGAGGTTCAATTCTTTGCGCATTTGTACCTGCTGATTCAGAATGAATATATGCACCTTCATCGGCACAATGAAAAATCGCGAGGATTTGCTGCTTTTCAGGATGTAACGCATCATAAGACGCAGGGCTTTGATGTGGAGAAATACTGCCGGAGAGCCTTTGCGCAGCTTTGTCAGTGTTCTTGCGCTGCGGCTGGTGCTTGCATAGAGGTGCGGATAACGCCTGATTTCTTTTTGAGACATGCCAAAATGCTGGTAAAGTGTTGGCAGGAGGTTCAGGAGTCATTTCAGCGTGGATATGTGGTTTTTGTCCTGCATTTTACGAAAGGGGTAAAAAAGGAGAAGTCTCGTTCATTGCCTATTATGAGAGACAGGTATATGACGAAGCGGGCAGAAATGAAGAAACTTTGCAAAAAGGTGGTTCAATATGTGAAAACCTGCCATAAGGAATTACGCATTCCCCTTGGGCTGGATGCGGCGGGAAACGAATTGGAGCTGCCGGTGGAGGTGATGGCTCCTGTATTCCGGCAGTTTGAGAGGGGCACCGGCATTAGTTACAGAACATACCATTGCGGGGAGGATTTTCTGCACCTTGTGAGTGGGATTCGGGCAGTGTACGATGCGGTGAGTTTCCTGAAATTAAACCATGGTAATCGCGTGGGGCATGCAACAGCTGTGGGAATCCTGCCGGAGCAATGGGTGCGGGATATGCCTGCGGAGGTCTATTTGCGAGCGGGGGATTATTTGCTGGATTTGCTGTTTGCGTGGCGTATGCTGGGAGAGGGCTATGCGGATGAGCGGCTAAAAGTGGAGAGATTGTTGATGCCGATAGCCTATCGCATTTCGGGAAAGAACAAGTATGGGATGTGCATGCCCTGCAATTGTTTTATGATGTGCGCTATTTTGAGCCCGGGTTGGCGGCGCGGTATGCCTCGCCCGGTGCCGTGTTATCGGAGGATATTAAGGAAATGGAACTTGTGGAGGAGCATAAGGCGCAGTATGGGGAGGTAGGATTGGAGCTGTTGAAAACGTGGAATTATGATTTGAAGTCTCAAGAGGAACAAGATGAACTTGTGGCGGTGCCCGTGCGGTTCCTCTCTCCGAAAATATTGCTTTATTTGCAGCAAAAAGTTCAGCGTTTCATCAATGAGCGCAACGTTGTCATCGAATCTCTCCCGGTAAGTAATTTGCGTATCAGCCAGTATACGGATATTCGGCAGCACCACATTTTGCGCTGGCTGGGTGTGCCGGGGCATGCTCAGGAGGGGGATGAGGTGATGAACGTATGCCTAGGCTCAGATGACCCCGGTATTATGGTCACGGATATCAAGAATGAATACTACCATGTGTATGCCAATATTATGCAGGAGGGAATCCCTCCCGCAGATTGCATCAAGTACGTGCAGAGCCTTAATGAAACCTGCAAGGTGTATGCCT
>CAYSYD010000110.1:0-6270 GCA_964435145.1 uncultured Akkermansia sp. | reverse complement strand
TAGCCATCCTTACTCTACACTCTCATGAATGCTCTATTTTACCAGTTTTTACCAGTAGATTTGAAACAGACCCGGATTAAGAAAGCTGCCGGGGAAAGTCCCGGCAGCCGGAAATAAGACGAGGCCGAGGAAGTTACTTGGATACGTTGAAGCGGAACTCCACCACATCGCCATCCTGTACCACGTATTCCTTACCCTCAATGCGGAGTTTGGCCTGTTCCTTGGCCTTGGTTAGAGAGCCGCAGACCACAAGGTCCTCGTACGCAACCACTTGGGCGGCGATGAATCCACGCTCGAAATCGGTATGTATGACCCCTGCGGCACGCGGTGCCTTATCCCCTGCGCGGATGGTCCATGCCTTGGTTTCCTTTACACCCGTTGTCAGGTAGGTGCGCAGCCCAAGCAGGTGGTAAACGGCGCGGATGAGATCACTCACTCCGGAATCCTCTACGCCGATGTCGTTAAGGTACTCGCGGGCTTCCTCCGGGGCAAGCTCGGAGAGTTCCTCCTCAATACGTGCGGAAATCACAATGGCCTCCGCATTGTGGTGTTCTGCCACGTATTTACGCACGGCGGAAACATAAGGGTGCGAATCCGGGTTCTTAACGGCATCCGCCAGCTCCTCCTCGCTCACATTGCAGGCAAAGATGCTCTTCTTGTCGGAAAGCAGGTAGAAACTGTGCAGGAGCTTCTTCTCATCTTCGGAAAGTTCCAGAGTAATAGCCGGATTGCCGGCATCCAAATGCGGCAGCAATTTTTCGATGAGAGCCACTTCTGCCTTGGCCTCCTTATCTCCCCCGCGTGCTTTCTTAATGCGGCTTTCTTTGCGCTTTTCCATTGCTGCAAGGTCGGCCAAAATCAGCTCGGCGTTGATGATTTCAATATCTCGTACCGGGTCCACGGAGCCCAGTTCGTGGATAATATCATCGTTTTCAAAACAGCGCACCACTTGGACAATGGCATCTGTTTCGCGAATGTTGGAAAGGAACTTGTTACCCAGCCCGGCACCTTCTGCGGCACCCTTTACTAGCCCGGCAATATCGACAAACTCGATAGCTGCGGGAACAATACGCTCGCTTTTGCTCATCTCCGCCAGCACGGCCAAGCGGGCATCCGGCACTTCCACCATGCCCACATTCGGATCAATGGTACAGAAAGGATAGTTGGCGGCTTCCGCCTTGCGGGAGCGCGTCACTGCGTTAAAAAGAGTGGATTTGCCTACGTTGGGAAGCCCTACAATGCCTGCTTGTAACATAACAGGGCAATGTTACACGATGATGCAGGGCAGGAAAAGGGAAAACTCTGACAGTTGGCGGAATGACCATGCTCTCCCCTAAGTTTGCCGGAAAATGAGGTCTTGCTTATTTAAAAGCAAAACAACTGCATGAGGCATGCAGCTGTAAAGGGGGAGGTAAGGGAGGAGGATGGAAAACTCAATCCTCTTCTTGCTCTTTGGAAGGACCATCTTGGTATTCCCCCCACTTGCCGGAGCGTATAGAGCTCATAGTGGCAGTGATGTGGCGAGTCCACGGAGCCCTGCTGGCGCAATAGGAACGGCTGATTTGAGCTACCGTAATGCGACCTTTGGCTTTGTACTTAGCCAGTAGTGCGGCTAAGTCCTCCACGCAGGCCTCCTTGGATTCATAGCGTCGCTGTCCGCGGCGTCCCATGATGCCTGCAAGATTATTTTTCCTGCGGGCAGCACCGGAGGTAGCATTAGCCGATTCGTGCCGGATAATGGCTTCCATCAGTACGGGATCCACGCCATGTTTGGCAGCGGCTTCTCTGATTGCCGGTCGCAGCGCGGTTACCGTTTCGGCACCGGCGGCGAGTAGCATCATCAGTCCTGTCAGAATGGTCATGGTTACTCTCATGTCGGAGACATGATAGCGGCGGATTAGCCGGGCGTCAAGGCACATGTGTGGCATGCACCCGCCCGGAGGGAGACACAAGAAGAGGATACAGCCCGCCAATTCCCCGCCGTTAAAGGGAAAATAGCTTATGGCACCGGGGGGGATTGATTAGGTGGTTAGGACTGTTCAGCCTGCGAGGGCAGGTGGAAAAGCTTGGGGAAAGAGGTGCGTTTCAGGAGTTCGTTGGATGTTTGAATGGTATCCTGATCCAGATAAATCGTGTACGGAGGTTTGTTGATGTCTAAACGCACCCTACCGGAGGGAGCCTGCTCGGTAATGAGGGCTGCAAAGGAGGAAAAATTAAGAGCCGGCTTACCATTGACTGCCTCCACCACGCAGTGTTGGACGTCCTCGTAGCCTCTTGTGGCAGCCGTGGGGATAACGAGAGCGAGGGCGGTTAGCTCTGTGTATCCGCGTTCGCGAAGTTCCGCCTCGCGGGAATCCAGCTCTTGGTACGCCAAGGGGAGAGAATCCTGCGTTCTCTCGCGCATTTCGCTGAGGTAATTAGCAGTAATGGGTTGGAAGAGCATCCCACCCCACATAATGTGGCGGGGCTGAACGCCCGGCTCCTCTTTGCGGAAGATTGCGTTCTGCTCTGCATCCTTATTCATAGGAATTTGCAGAGAAAGTGGTGCGCCATTGCGATAGACGGAAACATGGAGAACATCCCCGCAGGGCTTGAGAGCCCGCAGCAGGATAGCCGCTTCCAATACTCCATAGCGGGGGTGGCGGCAGCGTCCTTGCTTATCCAGCGGGAAGGATTCAATCTGCGTCAGAACATCCCCCTGCGCTATACCTGCCTGCGCCGCTGCGGAGCAGGGAGCAATCTTGCTGATGTAGAGCCCTCCCACATCCTCCGGCAGTCGGAGGAAATGGCGGAATACGGGGTCATCAATAAGAGAAAGCTGCACGCCCAGCAGGGGGAGTCCCTTGTCCTCGTGTGAGAGGAAACGGGCAATGAAACTTGCATCCACAGCGGTGATGAGCTGTTTGTTTTCCTGATACGATGTGGATAATGCCACGAGCTTCCCCTCCTGAATAATAGGTGCGCCCGAGCCATGCCCTGCCGGTAGCGGGTGTGCCGCCCGCAGGCAGAATTGAGGTATGGTGCTTCCCTTTATACTTTCCGTGATAAGTGGTATGCTGGTGGGTTTAACGCCATCGATAAGACCGGAGAATGTAGCCGCCTCTCCTTGGTCCAGAGTGTCGGCCAAGCTCAAAGGGAGGCAGGAATCGAAGATGGTGGCATCTTTCTCGTGCAAGGGTGCCAGTAGGGCGAGATTCATCTCCCTATCCATCTTGATTACCATGGCCGGCACGGTTTGGGAACCATCCGGCAGGCTTATTTCCACATAAGTGGCCGCGGTAACAGCGCGAGCCGGAACAAGCACGCGCTCATCCCCTAAGTAGATACCCAGCGTGGCGGCAGTGGAGGCATCGTGTTTTTCCCAAGGGGTTAGTTGTTTATACTCCTGCCGCGTGGCGCGCACAACCAGAATGCTGTGCGCTGTTTGCAGAACGCTGGGGGGAGCAGTTGCGGGGGCGCTTTCTTCTTCCTGCGTTTTGGGCAGGATGGGTTGGCGTGCTTCCGGGGCTGTGCGCGGCGTGGGTTTACAGCCGGAGAGCAAAACGCCCACGAGAAGGATGAGGCTGGAAAAATAGCGAAGCATGGGAAAATGAAAATCAGGGGGTAAGGCGAGCCGGGGCGGGGATGTTGTAAGCACGGGAAATACGCTCCGTGGCGGCTTGCGCTGCGGCACTGTCAATCACAAGAGGCCGCGGGGCATCTGCCAGTTCGATGGTGGTGTACTTGGGTGCTTCTTGGCCATCTGCCGGGTAAAGGAGGGTGTGTAAATGTTCCAGACCTTTAACCTCAATGCCGTTGACCTTTGTTACAATGCCGCGTCCGGTGTGGTTAAAGCGAGCGTTCAATTCATCGGGGAGGATGGACGTCAGAACAACAATGTCCTGCCGGGAGGCGGAAGCTCCGCCGCGTATATAAGCATCCATTTCCACCATTACATTGCGAATGGGAATGCTGTGGGCAGTAATGACATTGTGTTCCAACGGCTGGAAGATGAGTCCGGCATAGGAGACGTAACGAGGCTGCCGGTCATAACTTTTCTGGAGAATCCGGCCGGAGGTAAAGGGCTTTAGCGTGGCTTCCGCCATTTGTTCCTCCCCATTGCGGCGAATGCGGAATTGCATCTTTTCCCCGGCAAATGCTTGTTTGGCAAGCTCTTCCACGCGAATTCGTACGCCATTCAGCTCAATCATGGCAGAGCAATCCACGGGGTGTCCATTGGCCTCCAAAACAATGTCTCCGGCTTGTAAAACGCCATCGCAGGAACTGTCCTTGGCTACATCGGCCACCAAGCACCCCATCCCATCGTCCGGCAGGGAGTGGTGGCTGCGCAGTGCCGGATTTTCCGCAGAGGTGAATTGGGCACCCGTGTTGATAAATCCATCATAATGCCCGTCTTCCACATCCTTCAGGAAATGCCGGATAATGGATACGGGGATAACATAGCCCGTGGAGTTGGCTCTCATTAAACCTTGGAAGGCTACACCGATAACTTTGTTGCCCTTCAACACCGGCCCCCCGCTGTTGCCGGGGTTAATGGCGGCATCCACTTGCAGTGCCATGTGGGAGATGTTCTGCTGGTGGGCGTAGGGAATCGTATCAATGCGGGATACAATTCCCCGTGTAACGGAAAGCCGATTTCCGCCGATGGGATAACCAATGGCGCGCACCGTGTCCTCCAGTTGGGGGGGCTCCTCGCTGAATTCCAAACAGGGTATGCTTTGGAATAATGCCGTATCGCTTACTTCCAGCAGTGCCAAATCCGCATCGTGTGCCACATGTTTTACGCGAGCCGGAATTTTCCTGGCATCGGCGTATAAGGAAATGTAAATGCGCCGGGCATTTGCCACTACATGGGCATTCGTCATGAACAGACCCGGTGCCACCAGAAAACCTGTTCCTGTGCCGCGCCCAAAATGTCCTGTCTGCCATGGCTTTTCGTAATTCGGAATGAGGGTGGATACTTCCACTTTAACGATGCCGCGGTATGCCTCGGAAATATCCTCCGCAGGGAGGGCTTGCTCCTCCTGCGGGGTGGGCTGTGGTGCCGGTTGCGGCTCCTCCTGCGGGGCGGGTTGTGGTGCCGGTTGCGGTTCCTCCTGAGGGGCGGGTTGTGGTGCCGGTTGCGGTTCCTCTTGCGGAGGAAGGACAGAAGGAGTCTGATTTTCTGCCGGGGGAATGCCCGAATCCGGAGTTTGGGCTATTACCGAGCCGGCAAGCAAGAGGACAAGGGTGGAAAGTCTGGCATTCACTCCGGCATTTTGCGCTTCCGCTGCTCGCAAGTCAAGCAGGAAACTCAGGATTGTAAAGGAAAAGCGGCAAAGCTAAGGCTTTGCCGCTTGAAAAGATAGGAAGGATAATGGATTTAGCAGGAGCTTTCTTCCTCTTTCTCCGGCTCCGGTGCCGGGGCTGTTTCCTCCTTCTGCGCGTTCTCTGGGCGTTCGCTGGCGGTGCTTACGATAAGCTCTCTGCCCATAAAGGGCTGGCCGTGCAGTACTTCTGTGGCACGGCGAGCGTCGTCCAGAACAGCCATTTCCACAAAGGCGTAGCCCTTGCTCTTATAGGTGCGCGGATTGTAGATAATTTCCACACTGCGCACATTGCCAAATCCTTTGAATAAATCCTCCAGTTCGGCCTCCGTGGCTTCGTAAGAGAGGTTGCCTACATAAAGCCGGGAGCTATTGGTGGGGGGAACGGATGTGGTTTTGCGGCGGTTGTTTTTGTGTTCGCTGCGGGCAGCCGGGTTCCCGCTTTGGTTACTGCGGCCCTTGGCAATGCGTACTTTCTGCTGCGGACGATTTTTTTTCTGGTTGCCATGGGAATCTCCGGTTTCATCTTTCTTTTTGCGCCCGATGCCGAAGAACCCGAGAATGCGCTGCAAGAGGCTGGGCTTGGGGGCGGGAGTGTCCTGCTGGCGGGGCATACGGCGGCGGTATGGGCGCCCATGGTTTTTGCGGCGGCGGGCTCCTTGACCCTGCCGCCCATGAGTGTGATGCTCTGACATAGTGTGTGTCTGTTACTGATTCTTTGGAATAGGACTCGCTGCGGGCGGCTGCATATCCGGCCTGAATCCGGCAACGAGGGAGGAGAAGGGCTGCGATTGTAGCGTATTTCTTAGCATTATATTGGAGTGAATGCTACTGCACGCCCACTGCAATCTTAGTCTTTGTGGCAGTGGTGGCAAGTTTAAAGTGTGACATGTTGTGTCGGGCCGGCAGAGCGCATTGCCTCAAAAAAAATCGAACCCAACGAGGAATCGCCGTTTCGCCTGCG
>CAYSYD010000109.1:0-6310 GCA_964435145.1 uncultured Akkermansia sp. | reverse complement strand
CACCGATGGCGATGGTGTGACCATCGTACACGCAGGGGTTGGAGTTGATGTAGCGGCGGCCAAAGATGGGCATATCGATGCGGTTATCCGTCAGCACAATGTGTTCGATGCTGCTCTGGTTAGCCACACCGGCGGTAATCGGACAACCGTAGTTCACGAAACCTTCGAAGTCCACCACGTTAATTTCGAAGCGCTTGAAGCGGATGATGTCGCCATCGCCTTCCTTAAGCGGCTCGATGTTGAAGCGCATCATGATACCCACGTTTTCCACCGTCCAATCATTGGGGGTGGAGGGGGTAGCCACCGGCATCGAAGGCGTTACCTGAGTAAGACCACCCGTCGGAGGGGTGGCAACAAGTGAGGGTTCTTCGTAGCTCTTGGGGTAGATAAAGCGGCGCACCACTTCAATCTTAGCGCAGTTTTCTTCGCTTTCGCTCTGCATCTCTACCAGCGGATCCGACATGGGCGGCGTCTCCACGGGGGCATCGCCATCAATCACCAGACTCGGAGCAGACATCACATCCACGCCCTTCTTCTGGGAAAGGCCGCGCATAATCATCTGGTAGGAACCGGAGTCATAAATACCGGAGAGGGACATGATGCCGGGAGACGGGTTGGAGGTAGCGGAAGCACCGGCGGAACCGGCATTCACCAGATTCTGCAAGGCACCGGAGGTAATAGCACCGGAGCCGGAACGCAGGCCTCCCGTCATGAGACCGGAGCCGATGGTATCCGTGGTGCTGGTAAGGCTGCTGGAGCCCTTAATGGGCCAGGAACCATAGCCGGTGTAGTTATTACCGAAAGAGGTGGGGGAGCTCACGAAGTCGCCCACGAGGCGGTTCGTTGTAGCGTTGCTGCCGTTCACACCACCGAGGTAGGTCTTGCCGGAATCGCTGATGGAGAAGGGATTGATAACCCAGTCGAAGGAAAGTTCTTCTTCGTTAGTCTGGGAGATTTCCACGAACTTGGCGCTCACCTTCACCATCTTGGGCATCTGCTGGCGGAACCGGTTGATTGCTTCCTCCACGGTGTCAAGCTCATCCTTGGTGTTGTAGACGGTGAGCATGCCGGTAGCGCTGGAGTAAGCGGCCGTAGCACCGGCGGGGAAGTTCACACCATTTTCAATAAGGGTGACCTTCGGGTCAATCTTAGCGGAGCGCTTGGGAGCGGAGGAGAAGTCGCTATCCTCATCCTCTTCGTCGCTGCTGCCACCGGAAGAACCGAGGAAGAAGGAAGGACGTACGGCCCACTGCTTGCGCTCCATGCGCTGGGCGGCGGCAGCCTTCTGGGAAACAATGACGACCTTCTCCGTGACACGGAAGTCGCAGTTAGCGGCATCGCACATGTAGCGAAGAAGCTCGGCTGCGGAGACGTCGGAAAGAGTCAGGCTGGAGATGATGGCAGGTTCGATGGGTGCAGCCACGGCCACAGGAGCCGGAGCGGGAGCTGCAGCTTCCTCGTCCTCCTCTTCTTCCTCGTCCTCCTCTTCTTCCTCGTCCTCCTCCTCATCAGCAGCCGGGGCGGGAGCGGGCACGGGCACGGCAACAACGGGCTTGGCCTCCTCGAAGTGGAAGTTCATGGGAGTGCCGTTCTTACGAGCCTCGTTGCGCAGGAATTCCAGAGCGTCCTGAATGGGTGTATCCTGAAACTGGATGTTAGCAATACGAATGTTGTTCAGGTTTTCGGTGTTGCGGATAACACCTTCGGAAAGCTGTACAGCCTCACCGCTGGCAGCCACCATGTTAGGCATTTCCATGGGAAGCTGCTCCTCCCACAGGGCGTCCACCTCGGCCAAAGCCTTGGAGCGGTAGGAATCGTGAGCGGCACGGTAGTAGTTGGAACGGCGCTTGCTTACGCTTTCCTGGCCACGGCGTGCGGCCACGTTGTAGGGGTCAATCTTGATGACGCGGTTGAATTCGGCATAGGCGGCATCGTAATCCCCCAAATCAAGATAACCATAGCCGAGCGTGAGGAGGCGGTTCACCTCTTCCACGTTCTTGACATGCTCGGGGGTAAGTGCGGGGTTGTTGCGAACCGGGTCGCGCATCAGAGAGAGTTCCTTGCGAGCGCGCTTGTTATTCGGGTCGCGGCTGAGTACATCCAAAAGGAGCTGCTCAGCATCATCGTAGCGGCCGATGCGGGAGTACTCAATAGCCACGGCAATGGAGGCATCGCCAATGCTCTTAACCAAGAATTCCTGAAGTTTCTGGGTGGCGGGAGCCTTGGGCAGAACATCCCAAGCGGCTTCGTACTTCTCGAGAGATTCCTTGTACTTCTTCTCGGCATAAGCAGTACGCCCCTGCTGCAGAAGTTCCATGGCCTCGGCAGTGCGGGCTTTGCGGCGAGCAGACTCGCGAGCGTTAATGCTGTCCTGAGTGCCGCTATAAACGGCGGTGGGGCCTACCTGACTGGTACCGGCTGCGGTCGAGGGGCTGATATAGCCTGTCGTACCGGCCTGCACAAAGGGGCAGGAGGCAGCGACTGCCATCAGGGCCAGAGCCCGCTTAGAATTGATGAGAGGTGTGTGGTTCATGGTAATGTCTTATTTATGGCAGAAAAATGATGTTTTGTAAAGTCTACAATTCGTTTTTTGAAGATTTATTTGCGTTTTAGGCGTTATTTTTTTGCAGGTTTCGGTTTGGAAGCACCTTTGGGGATGTTTACGGGGCTTTCGAGGCCCTCAATACGGATGTTGGCGCTCTTTCCGGCATCCACAGATTCAACGGTGGCGCGCAGGGGGGCGCCGCCGGCCTTGCCGCCCGGGATATCGAAGCTGCCATGGAGCTGCGCGCGCACAATACTTTCCTTCTTACCGACTGCTGTACCGGCAGTTACGCGGAAGGTGACTGTTGTATCGCTAATTTGGCGGCCTTTTTCGTTGGGCGTACCCCGGTCCTTGCCGGATGCGGCGGGCTTACCGGCACGAATGACGAACTGTTTTTCGTTGGATGCCGTGACGTTATCCCGTACCACAATCACGTTTTCGTCCTGCATGGAACCGGTAAAGCCCGGGAAGGGGCGTTTTTCGAAGGCCACGAGCGTGAAGCGACCTTCCTTTTCGTTCGGGGCGAGGTCGAAGCTCTGGCCGGGTTTCACGGTTACCTTGTGTACCGGGTTAATGTCCGCAGCGTTGCGGAAGATGCGGATGTTCACCTCCTCGGGCTTGCGGGAAGCATCGGCAAACATGGAATCGGTCGTAATGAGGGCGCGAGCCACATCTACGCGGAGGACCTCCAGCTTAGGCTCAGCCCCGGCACGAACAAGGTCCGGGTAGCTCGAAGCATCGGCGGGTAAGGTCTTAGAGGAGAATTCTTCCTCGTTGGTAAAGCCGTCCGAGTCGGAGTCGAGCTGCAGACCATCTGCACGGCCAAGAGCATCGGAAATGCCATTGGCGATGAACCATGTGTTCGGCACATTACCATGGATGTTTGCAGCGGCGGGGTCGTAGATGTCGATGACGGTGTTGCGTTGCTTATCGTCCTGAGTAATCTGCCAGAGTTCCGTGGAGAAGAAAAGCGGTGTAATACGGGGTACACCATTGATGAAGGCTCCTTCCGGGGCCACATCGGTAATGGTGCGATCGCGGCGCAGGTTCTCCTTGACAGCTTCTGCCTCTGCTGTGAGGGAATCAGCAGAGCCGCCTGCACCCACATGAGTCTGAGGAACGGTCACTTTGTCGGCATACATGGTATAGCCACCAAAAGCAGCAGCGGCAACGCCGAGTACGGCACCTGTCACCAAAGCTTTCAAACCGGGATTGGATTGTTCAGCCATAATCGTAAAGAAGCGTGTAAGGGGTTACTTAGTCTTGGCGGGGTTAAAATAAAGCACCTGCATGTTCATGTGTACGCGTACGGTTTCGTCCGGGTCGCCTGTTTTACGGACGGCTACGGAGCGCACAACGGGAGCAGCAGCGCCTCCTGCGGAGGATGCACCCAAATCGTCCCCGGCTTGGGGGGCAGCACCGGGGGCGGAGTATGCGTCAATCATCGGCAGGGTATCCTTGCCTTTCACGGCGATGCCGGTAATGGTAAGGAAGAAATCCTTATCCTTCATAAAGCTGTTAATAACCTTGGGGAGGACACCACGGCGGGCTTCGAAGGCTACCTCAAAACGCAGCGGGAAGTAGGGTGCGGCTTTGCGGCTATTCGGTTTGACGGATTCTGCGGCGGCTGCAGGAAGCGGGGCGCAATAAATCTTATCGAGAACGGGAGCCCCGGATTTAAGGATGGTTTCCGCCACGCGAGCCACAGCCTTAAGCTGGAAGCTGCGGAAGGGAGCATCATCCGCCACGGGGGCTGCGTTCTTGAAGGAAGCAAGGCCTAAATCCGCTGCGGGAGAGGACACCTTGGCACCGCATTCATTAGCAAGCCGGCGTGTTTTGCCGATGGCATCGCGCAGTTCGTTCTGGAAGTCCTGAGCGGAAATTTTCTTACCATCGCCAAAGCAGAAGGCTGCGTACTGATTCAGTTCCTGCCGGAGGTCCTTGTTCACATCGGACACCTGAGCAAAGGCAGCCTTGAGGGCATCCCTGTTTTTGCGGGTGGGAGCCAGACCTTCCCCGGATTCGTAATCCAGGAAACGATTGTTAATTTCGTCAAGCTTGCGCTGGGATTCTGCGTATTCCTGACTCTTACCATAGCCAACGTACATCACCCCGGCGAAGGCAAGTGCGAACAGAGCAGAGAGCGCGACTACACGCTTGTTTTCACTAATATTCATGGATAATAAAGAAGTAAGACGTTAGAGTAATCAGTTACCTTTCTTGCTGAGTTCAGGAATGGCAATGGGTGTCTTCAGCGGCATAACCATCTGGAATTTTTCCACATAATCCGGCAGTTTGCCCTTGGAGGTTTTGGCATCCACAAACTGGAAGTAGTGGTTCAGATTGCTCTGCACTTTAGCATCCTGATAGGAGAAGAGGGAATCTGCGCTGCGTTCATCGAAGTTCTGAGCCACAAGGTTGTATATGGCTTGGCGCTGGTCGAGGCTTTCACTGCCGGGCGTCTTAATGGTGAAGCCGCTTACATAGATAGCCGTCACCATGGGTTCTTTGTTACGTTTGCGCACATCCACTTCATCCGGGGCCTGGTTAAGGGCGCTATCGTTCGCTGCGGCGCGGCTGCGATTCATATCGATGAGGCGAGTCCCCTTCACGTCTGCCGCTTCAGTAAGAGAAGTAGCCTCGACGTCGTAGTTAATCAAGGGGGCAAACTCATTCAGCCAGAATTTGATGGAAACACCTTTCTTGGTAAGCTGGAGGAGAATGTCGGTATAAGCGGCACGCATGCTGTAAAGCTCGGCCAGCTTATCGATATCCGCCATCACGCGGTCGTACTTCTGCTTAACATTGTCCATCTGGCTGCTGATTTGAGCCACCTTGGCATCGATGGGTTCAGCTTTACGGAGTTCTGCAGCGGCTTTCTCGGCGGAGGCATTGGCGGCGTAAGCGTAGAACCCGGCACCGGCCAGAGCAAGCACACCGGCAATGGCAACCTTGGGCAGGAGTTTCTTCTCCGCGCGGTCCTTGCCCACGCTCGTGGGTACGAGGTCGATATCAAACTCTGCCGCTTTGGCTCCGGCCATGGCAGCACCCACAATGGGACCTAAGCAAATGGCATCCTGCTCCAGCTCGGCCTCATCCACCTTGGCGCCGACACGGCACACATCCTCCACGGGGTTAAGGTACTCCACAGGGATGTTAAGGGCGGATTGGAGGAATTCAAGCGCAAAGGGGAGGCGGGCACCACCACCGCAGATGTATGCTTTAGTGGGGGGGGTTCCCTTGTACTGGGCGCGGTAGTGGTTAATGGTGCGCTGCACTTCGGAGCTGAGGCGCCCCATGGCCGTGCGGATGGTGGTGGCAAGGGCGGCGTCCTCCTCGCTCATGGAGTCGGTATACCCATTACCAAGGGAGACCACACCATTTTCGATTTTGAGTTTTTCCGCTTCGCGGAAGGAGAGGTTGAATTCGCGGGCGATGCTGTTGGTGATGAAGGAGCCTGCTGCCGTGACAGAGCGGGTGAAGAAGCGGCCTTCTTCCGCAAAGATGATATCGGTGGTTTTAGCGCCGATATCGAGGAGCATTACGGGTTCATCCTCCTCGCCATATCCGGCGCGGAAGGCATTGTACAGAGAAGTGATGGCGCAATCCACACTGCGGGTTTTGAGACTGCTGCCCTCCACCTGTGTATTCAGATTGTCGAGAACGTCTTTCTTGATGGCCACGAGTAGAACCTCGCGCTCGCCCTCACCGCGGTCTGCCAGTTCCTGATAATCGTATACAATATCATCCAGAGGGAAAGGTATG
>CAYSYD010000108.1:0-6489 GCA_964435145.1 uncultured Akkermansia sp. | reverse complement strand
ACTCTCATGAATGCTCTATTTTACCAGTTTTTACCAGCAGATTTGAAACAGACCCTTATCCCATCCGGCAGAGCGGAGGAGGCTTTCCTCCAGTTCCCGGGGCGGGGCTTGGGCAAGGGGCGGGAGTTGCTCGTGCGCCAGAAGCAGGGCGCAGGCATTGTGCAGAGCCATGGTGGTTTCGATAAATCGCATGGATGTGGGCTCTTCCAGCATGAAGTTGAGCGGCTGTTTGCGGTGTAGCACGCGCTCTGCCGGGATGCTCGGGCCGTACTCATCCTCCACGCCCAGATTCGCCAGTAATACTTGGGAACGGCAGATGCGCTTTGCATCCATTGCTCCGTGCAGAGCATGGCGCTGCCCGGTGGTGGTGACGGTACACCACGAGTTCAGAATGGCCGCATTGAGGGTCTGTGCCTGTGTGGCATCCACATAACCCACGCCTCCGGGCAGGGGGTGGGGTTTTATATCCGCCACGCATACATCCATGCCGTATTGCAGGGCATAGTGCAGTACACCTCGACCCACTTTTCCCAAGCCCACGATGAGTAGTTTGCGCCCTCTCAGTTTCTGATAGCCCAAGCGGGCAAGTGCGCGAAAGAAGCCATCTCCCGTGCCGAGGCTTGTTTCCAGCAGTTTGATGCGGCTGGAATCCGCCACGAATACCGGGAAGCTCGGGTTTGCATAGCGCTGTACTCCGGAGCGGGTTAGCTCGCAGGCACCCAGCCGCGGATGCAGATGCGAGAACTGCCCGGCACAGTCCAAAGCAATATCGCAGGGCCATTCCTCCGGGGTAACACGCCGAATGCCGAATGCCGGCAACGCGGCTTCGATGGCGGCATCGGCGGGCATGGCCGGATGCTCCGGCACGGCCAGCTCTGCCCCGGCGGCTAGCAGGGCGGCATATTTGGCCAGCGTGTTGCGGTAAATGGGGGTGCCGTCCAGAATACGCAGGCCTGCCAGCGGGCGGCTTTGTGCCCACTCTTCCGCCTGCGCGTGCAGAGCCGGCCATTCCTGCCGGGGGTAGGCTTTCTCCACAAGGCTAAGAAGCGGGCGGTGCATGGGTGCGGGTGGAGGAGATTAAAGGATGTGTCGGGAATCGAAGGCTACGATGTCCGCCACAATGCGGCGAGCCGCTGCGGCATCCTTGCGGTGCAGGGCATCCAGCAGCTCATCGTGCAGGGCTATGGCGGTGGGGTCGTACTGCCTTTCTTCCAGTGCTTCGGTAAAATGCCGGGAGAGGTAGGCAATGATGACGCGGTAGATGCGGCTCAGGATGGGGTTACGCGTGGCATCCGCTATGGTGGCATGGAAGGCCATATCCGCTTCGATTCCCCGGCCGGAATGCGCTTTACATGCTTGCAGAGTGGTTTGCATGCGCTGTAAATCTTCCTCCGTGCGGGTGGTGGCGGCCAGAGCTACGATAGCTTGCTCGATGGAAAGGCGGGCTTGGAGGACGGAGACCGTGTCCACATGCTCCAGATGGTTATCCAAGGCGGCATCCAAGCGGTCGGTGGCGGTAACGTAGGTGCCGTCTCCCGGGCGGGGAGCCAGCATGCCGGCATGGATGAGGCCTTGCACGGCTTCCCGTACGGTGTTGTGGCTCACCCCGAATTGGACGGCCAGTTCCGGCTCCGGGGGGATGCGTTCTCCCACTTTCCAGGCACCGCAGCGGATGCTGGCTTCCATGGCTTCCCTCACTTTGACGGAGAGGGGCTGCCGGCGAATTGTTCGATGGGAAGGAGGCATGGTGTTATTCGATAACCGTCCAGAGACGTCCGTTGCGGGCTTTGATGAGCCGGATATCCAAATCGAATGCGCGGCGAAGATTCTCCTCCGTAAGCACTTCCTCCCGCCGCCCATAGGCCTCGATGCAGCCTTGGCGCAGAATCATGCCGCGGGAAAATTCCGGCAATATGTCCTCAATGCGCTGGGTGATGAAAATGATGGTGAGTTCCGGCTGCCGGCGTGCCAGCTCTGCAATGGTTTGAAGCAGGAATTCCCGCCCGGCGATGTCCAGATACACGCTGGGCTCATCCAGAATCATCAGCTCCGGATTTGTCATGAGCGCGCGGGCAAGAAGCACCTTTACCTGTTCCCCGGAACTCATCGTCTGTACGGGGCGCTCCGCCAGATGTTCCGCACGCAGGGATGCCAGCAGGGCAGCGGCGCGGGTTTCTTCCTCCGCCGTGGGCTCCCGGAAGAGGCCGATGGTGGCATCCGGCCCGGAGAGTACCATTTCCCGCCCCGTCCAAGAGCGGTCTCCCAGCCATTGGTGCATGAGTGGGCTTACCCATGCAATACGTTTGCGCAGTTCCTGTAAGTTTACGGTGCCGAAGCGCTTACCCAGCACTTCCACCGTGGCACCGAATACAGGCCACGCATAGCCCATGAGCATGCGCACTAAGGTGGTTTTACCCGCCCCGTTCGCGCCTAGGATGAAGCAGCGCTCGCCGCGTTTTACTTGCCAGTTAATGCGATGCAGAATTTCCCTCCCGGAGAGGTAGACGGTGGCGGATTCAACGTGAACGGCATTCATGGGCTCGGAAACAAAAGGAACCGGCGGGTTGCGGTGGCCGCCCGCCGGTTCCGATGAAGTAGGATGGGGGTTGGTTTTAGTTGCGCTCGAAGAGGGAGCGAATCTTGGCACCCACGATTTCCACGGGATGCTCTGCCAAAGCGGCACGCTTGGCCAGCAGGTTCGGCGCGCCGGCAGCAGCCTCGGCCAGCCATACACGGGCAAACTCGCCGCTCTCGATGCGCTTGAGGGATTCCTTCATCTTCTCCTTCACCTCCGGACCGAGAATCTGCGGGCCGTTGTAGTACTCGCCGAATTCGGCTGTGTTGGAGATAACACCGTTCATGGCCTGAATGCCCTTGTTGTAGATGATGTCCACGATGAGCTTGGCCTCGTGTACGCATTCGAAATAGGCCATCTCGGCGGGGTAGCCGGCCTCAATCAGCGTTTCAAAACCATACTTCATCAAATCCACCAAACCACCGCAAAGCACGTTCTGCTCGCCGAAGAGGTCCTCGTATGTTTCCTGCTGCATGGTGCATTCCAGCACGCCGCCGCGGGTAAGCCCCTCGGCCTTCGCCATGGCCAGTGCCGTGGCTCGGGCATTGCCCGTCGGATTCTGGAATACGGCAATCAACCCGGGGCAGCCGAAGCCTTCCTCGAACACGCGGCGTACCTCCGTGCCCGGCCCCTTCGGGGCTACCATGATGACGTCCACATCTGCCGGAGGTTCAATCGTCTTGAACACATAGGCAAAACCGTGGGAGCAGCACAGCGTCTTGCCGGCAGCCAAATTCGGCTTAATCTGTGTGCTGTATACCTCGCCGTGGTGTTCATCCGGCAGCAGAATGTGAATAATGTCGGCCTTGGCGGAGGCATCGGATACGCTCATGACTTCGAATCCGTCCTGTACGGCGGCGTCCCAGCTCTTGCCGGGGCGAATGCCGATGATGACGTGTACACCGCTATCGCGCATGCAGAGGGCCTGGGCGCGCCCCTGAGCTCCGTAGCCAATCACGGCCACCGTCTTGCCTTTCAGAACGCTCACATCGGCGTCCTTGTCGTGGAGAATATTCATTGTTCGAGTGATAGGTTCAATTTCAAACATCCGATGTTTGGAATGTTTGCGGGGGATTTTAGCATTGCGGCAGGGGAATGCAAGCTAAAAGTCGCATAATGGCGCAATGTGTCAAAATTTCCTTGCGGCGTGGTGGAAATGTGGTAGAGTAAGGGCTGTATGAAGCTTCCGAGAACATCCGCGCGCATGGCCGGATTTACACTGATAGAGTTGATGGTGGTTATCGCCATCATGGTGACCTTGGCCTCCATAGCGGGGACGGCGCTGTATGCCCATATGGGAGCGGGGGACGAGGCAAAGTGCCGCGCCCAGCTGGAGCAGCTTTCCCAGCTGGGGGCAAAATACAGTCAGGATTTTTCGCATGCCGGGCTTTTGCCCACCAGTGGCATGGAGGACGATGAGGATACGGAAACCGTGGATGAGAGCGAGGGCTGGTGGATTTCCATTGCCCCGGAGTTGGATGCCGTAGTATTCCCCCGCTCCGCAAAGGGAAAGATGAAAGTATCCGCCATTTTCCACTGCCCTGCCGATACCCGCAAGGACATAGGGCAGGATAGTACCTTCGCTGCGGATGTGAACAGCATCTCCTATGTGTCTTGGACAGATGCCACGGAAGACCCGGATAATCCCAACTCCTGCATCCGTGTAACGGCTAAACAGCGCTTGGACAGTCTGCCCTGGCTTTCCGATGGCAACCCGGTGAAGGGCGAAAGCGTGACGGATGTGGACAGCTTCCGCCGCATGGTGATGCCCGCTGCCGAACGCCACAGCGGCAAGATTATGGTGGCCTATGCCAGCGGTGTGGTGAAAGCCGTGGAGCTGGATGAGGAGGCCGATGCCGCCAAAGCCTTCCGCAAGTTTGCCCCCGATTTAGCCGCCAAGGATACCAAGGGCAAGAAGAAAGGTAAGAAGCACCGCTCTCGCAGCGTTGATGATGAGTAATCCCCTTTCACTGCCCGCCACGCTGCCGCTGGAGGCAGCGTGCCTGCCCTATATGCAGCACCCCATCGTACTGGGCTTAAGCGGGGGGAGAGATTCCGTGGCTCTGCTGTGCCTGCTGGTGCAGCGGGGCTGCTTCGTGCATGCCTGCCACATTCACCACGGCATTCGCGGGGAAGCGGCCGATGCCGATGCGGAGTTCTGCCGCAAGCTCTGTGCAAACATGGCCGTGCCTTGCACCGTGCTGCATGCGAATGTGCCGTCCATAGCTGCGGAGCAGGGGATTTCTCTGGAAACGGCCGGGCGCTTAGTACGCCGGGAATACCTTGCCGCATTGGCTCAGCGTGTGGGGGAGGGCGCAGTGGTGGCACTGGCTCACCATGCGGATGACCAGGCGGAAACGCTCCTCTTCCGCTTGGCTCGCGGCTCTGCCGGGCTGCGCGGCATGCACCCCGTACACGAGGCCGGCGGCTGCATCTGGCTGCGCCCCTTGCTTTCTCTGCGGCGGGCGGAACTAACCCGCTGGTTGCAGCAGGCGGCCATTCCATGGCAGGAAGATGCCACTAACGCTGAGCCGTGCGTGGCACGCAACATCATCCGCTTGGAAGTACTGCCGGCCTTGCAAAAGGCCCTGGCTCGGGATGTGGTGCCCGTGTTGAATCGCAGCTCCCGTATGCAAGAGGAAACCCGTGCCGCCCTGCAGGCCGCCCTGCGTGCCCTGCCCATACTGGATCCGCAGGGAAGGCTTTATCTGCCCTTCGTGTCGGAACAGCCTCCCCCCCTCCGTAAAGCCATCCTGCACGATTACCTTAGCCGCCATGCCGTACCGAATTTGAGCGAGGAGCATGTGAGCGCCGTGGAGTCTATACTTCCCCCCACGGCACCTGCCTGCCGCGTGAATCTCCCCGGAGGATGGCGTGCCCTGCGCCGGGAAAAACGCTTGCTCTTGGAACGGGTGGAGAACGTAATAAAGACTTGCTAATGCGCCGGAATCCTGCTAGTCTTTGCGGCGGAATGATGAGACTGTTGCAGGTATTGCTCCTGATGCTTTGCGGCGCGGTATGCGCCCAAGTGCCGGACCCCCTCCCGGTAAACCCGGATTCCCTGCTGATGGAAATTCCCCCGGCGGAGGTGGCGGACGAGGGGCATCTTTTGGTGCCGGCCCCCGGAAAAGAGGCGGAAACAGAAGATAACCGCCCCATCCTTTGCGTGCCCAAGGACCAAACGCGCGTGGCCGTGCTGGGCTACCACAACTTCAGCAAAACAGCCCCTGTAACGAACATGCTTATGCGCACGGAGGACTTCCGCAAGCAAATGGAGCATATCCGCGCCCGGCGTTACACCGTTATCAGCATGCAGGACTTTTTGGATTGGCGCTTCGGGGAGAAATTGCTTCCCGCCCGCTGCGTCCTCATCACTCTGGATGATGGCTGGAAAAGCGTGTATACCGATGCTTTCCCCATCCTCAAAGAATTTGGCTATCCCTTTACCCTCTTTCTTTATACCAATTACCTCCACGGCCGGGGAGATAGCCTTTCCCCCGAACAGGTGATGGAGATGATGCAGCATGGTGCCACCATCGGCAGCCATTCCACCAGCCACCTTTACCCCTCTGCCTGGCGCAAATTGGAAAAAGAGGAGGACCCCGCCCCGCTTATGGCCACTGTGGAAAAAGAGCTGGGGGATTCCGCCCGCAAACTCCGCCGCCTTTTCGGTGCCGCGGTGGATGCATATTGCTACCCCGGCGGCTACCATAATCCCGCCATGCTCGAAGCTCTGGAACCCTGCGGTTACAAAGCGGCTTTTACGGTAATCCCCGGTAAGGTGACGGTGGCGGAGAACCCGCAGCAAATCCACCGCTACATGGTATTTGGGGATAATCACAGTATCTTCCGCAGTGCTATGGATTTCCGCAATGAGCAGGCGGGTACGCAGATGCTTGCCGGTGCTGCCCCGG
>CAYSYD010000107.1:0-6682 GCA_964435145.1 uncultured Akkermansia sp. | reverse complement strand
TGCCGGTGCGGCAGATGCTCCACCCGGACGGGAAAAGCCCGTCTTGCGCTTTCTGTGGCCTTTTCGGGGCATCTCTGCTGCATCATCCCGCAGCACATAGCCCACGGTATCAGCCACGGACTGAACCACGACGGGAAAGTCTTTCCTGGCATCCTGCCCCAGCACGCCGGCGGCTACATCAAACACCGTGCCGCCACGGTCACACGCGCGGCACATGGCCACGCCCACACCGTCACGCTCTGTCACTTCCAATTTAAGGCGGGTATGCGCCCCGTACGGGCAGGGATAGAACGTCAAGCGGCCAACCTGATTGCCGACACCCAGCGCGGCGCGACAGTACGCGTGCAGCACGTCCGGGGCTTTCAGGGCTGCCACATCAGCAGAATGAATCTTCATGTTACCCATATTTATTTGTCTGCAAGATTCTTCATGGAGTCAACAGCCCAGGCTTTTTCTATATCCGGCAGATAATAGTAGGTATCGCCTTTTGCGCCTTTTGCTGTTTCTGGTTGCCAGCGGCGCACTTTACCCTGTGCCACCAGGCGGGCGAGCCATGTATTCACTTGCGATTTGCCAGCACCGAAACGCTCCGCAATTTGCAGCGGGCGTGCCCATATCTGGCCAGCGTCAGCCGGTGAATCCTGCGCTTTCAGCGTGGCCAGCAGCCAGCAACCAAAAGCAGCCAGCCCGTCAGGCGTAACCACGGGCACGTCACCCAGCAGACGACGCAAGGCTTGCCCCTCATCGGATAAGGCATCAATGTTCATTACTTCACCTCCTTTCCGTTATCGGACTGCATCCACGTTTTTTCTGCATGCTGATAGGCGCGACGGTTATCTTTAAGCCATGCCACCACCTCAGCCATATCATAACGGCAAGCAGAGCCCTTGCCGTTAGCACGCTTGCCCATATACACGCGTGGGCATTCCTTCCAACTTCTCACGGTCTGCACACTTACACATAAGCGGGCGGCCAATTCTTTTTGCGTTATTAGCTGTTGCGGGGTATAACGGCTCGCTTGTTCTGTTGGTTCAGCTTTGCAAGCTGGTGTATTCCCCAAAAACTCGCTTATGTCACATTGAGAAAGAGAATCAAGCAGCTGTTGAGTCTCTGCGTCATCTACGTATGCGCCGGTGGCGCGTTCTATATCATTGTTTGTCATGATGCTGTTATTTTAACGGCATCACATTAAACATCCCCTTATAGATTTTGATTTTGTTTACTTCTTTCTAAGTGTCTAATAGCGAGTAGCTATTAGACAGAAACGCAGCAAGTTGAGTTGATAGGGGGATTTTTGTTTTCTCTATAGGTCTTTGGTCAAGTTAAAACAATCCGAAAATTGAATCGTGGGGATTGCGATATGGCGAAGCCATAGGCGAAAATCTATAGCCTTGTCTATTTTTTGTTCCCATTCTTCATCGGATAAGCTCCTGCGTCTTTCTGCTGTATCTGACCTTCCATCTTGCCACCGTTCTATTACCCTCAGAGCCTTCTCGTATGTTATGAACGCTTTTGCCCGTGTATATGGATAAGATATCCCTGCTGCCGGCCTTTTACTATCCCCTATGTTTTCGGAATCTAAACGCGATAATATATCAATACCTGTACGGAAATAGTGCATATCATTCAAAGGAATCCACCTATCAATCGCTTTTTGCACGGAAGATACCCCTAATGCCGAAAATATGTCAGACGCGCCTACATGCAGCTGGTTTTGATGGTCTAATACAATTCTTAAGGTTGTCGCTATATCTCCTATTTCGTTAGTGTATTTTAATTGCCAATCATCATAAACAAGGGAAGAACCCCTGTTCCATCTGATTCTTACCGCTATTCCTCTTACTTTGTCATAGCTCCCCATAGTATCAGATAAGTAGATACATTGGTGCATACTCATATGCGGTTTATATCCTTCCATATCGTGCCTTGTCTTTCCAGAGTGTATCACGTTTTTTTAAGGGTGAAGCAAAAACGGATTTTTGAAACGGAAAATATGCTAATGTCGGGCTTCAGCGATGCGCATACAGCACGGCGTTTCCCAGTACCTTTACCCCCGTCCCCCTGTCATCTCTCACTTGGCACAGCTACAAACGGCGGGGAACAAAAAGGGCAAGATAGACATCGTGTGGGGGTATTGGGGGTATCACGGGGGTATCAGGAAATCTACATAATACCCCCACGTAAGCCATTTATTATAAATCTTTATCTATCCATTGGGGGTATTGGGGGTATCAAAATGTAAGTTCTTTCACACGCGCAACAGTCGCGCATTACCGCACCATTGCAAAGAAAAGCCCCGCCACGGCCAGCAGGGGCACATGACGGGGCGGGGCTTCAGTAGCGGCAGGGTTAAGCGGTGCGGGCGGTATAGTCGGGCATTGCACCGTTCAGCTTGGCAGCCAGTGCATTACCTACGCGGGCTCGCTGTTCCAAGGAAGCAGTGAAATATCCACGCTCCACCTTTTCGGAATCGTGCCCCACTGCATCACGCACCATATCAGCGGTGAAAGTAGCATCTGCACGCAGACAAGATACCACCGTATGCCGGATGCTATGAAATGACTTCTGGCTTACCCTGTGACGGCGGCCTTCCTTCTGTGTGGCATCCACAGCGGGAATGATACCATGCGCCCGCAGCAGGGCAGTAAACTGCATGGAAACATAGCCCCTGCACGTGCCAAGGTAGTAGTGAGCCATCACGGGGAACACATATTCTTCCTTGCCATTCTGACGGGATTTCACGGCTTCCAGGCGGGCGCGCAATTCATGAGACATCGGCAAGTATCTGTCCTTTTTCGTTTTCATCTCTATCAGGTGGATATAACCGGCTCCCCAGTTGACATCACTCCAGCGCATCAGGCAGACATCAGACAGGCGCAAGCCGTACCCGTAGTAACTCACCGCCACCATATCACACCAGGGCGCGGGGAATGTATCAATCATCAGCTTAATCTCTGCCAGGGAGAACGGCTGACGGTCAATCTTATCACAGCCCTTGCCGGGATTCACAGCGGCGGCAATCTGCCCCAGGTTGACGGCCTTCCACGGATTGCGGTCAATGAGGGCATCCACGTTTACAGCGCGGTTGAATGCAGCAGAGAGATACACCCTGTATCCTTCCACCGTGCCACGGCTCACATGCTTTATCATCTCACGGCAGAACGCATCACATTGTGCCGGTGTAACTGTATCAATGCCCAGTTCAGCAGCACGGCCAAGGGAATCAAGGAATCTATCGAAAGCTCGCGTCCTGTTGGCCTCTGCGCTTGCGGTAGCGTGGCGGGGAATGCCGGCCAGGTATTCACGCACGGACGGCATCTGCGCTGCTGCACCATAGGCCACGGCGGCGGCGCGCACCGCTTCCATGGCACGGCTGCATGCGGTCTTGCCCTTTGCGGCCTGTTCCATCATCTCCGCAGTCTGGCGCGCCAATGCTTCCGCTTTTGCCGCACTCATGCCTTTCTCCTTCACGTGAACGCCGGTGGACTGTTTCACGGGCTTACCTGCTTGCTTCCATGTGGCGTACCACATGCCATTTCTTTTTGTTATACCAGCCATTTTCTGGATTCTTTGGTGTTTCTTGGATTTTGGGCCCCTCATTCTCACCATGAAAACAGGGGTAACTGTGCACCCGGGTGCACACCTGCTGTCAACTGTGCACCCATGTGTGCACTTCCTTTACCATACCCAAACGGACGGAATCCAGCAAAAAAGCGCGTCCGTTAAGGGGTTACAGCCTTAACGGACGCTAGCGGACTATGATTTTTATGGAGCATAGGGAATTCGAACCCCTGACCTGTTGCGTGCGATGCAACCGCTCTACCAACTGAGCTAATGCCCCGTGTGTGCGGGGTATTTTACACGCGTTCGGGGTGGGGGGCAAGGATAATGTGTGTTTTCGGGCTAAGTTTTTTTATTCGGTGGGCGGGGCGGTGGTTTGGAGCATGGTTTGTGCCATGAGGTTGCCCCGGGTGGCGGCGTGGCGCAGGGCGGTGAGGGCTTTGTCGGTGTCTTTGTCGATGAGTCGGCCTTCGATGAGGGTCATGGCGAGGACGAAGAGTGCGACGTGGTCTCCGCTTTGGGCTGCGGTTTCAAGGTCGAGGAGGTCGGTGTGTGTTTTGAGTCGGGCGAAGTAGATGCGTGCAAGTTGGTTCTGTGCTTCGGGGTGGCCGGCGAAGGCGGCGCGGCGGAGGTGTTCCGCGCCTTCCGCGTGGCGGCCATCGCGGAAGGCATCGGCTCCGGCTTGGAAGTCTTGCTCGGGGGTGCCGGGGGTCATTGTTTGGGGGCGGCAGGGGTTACGTCCATGCTGTAGATGGTGCCGTTAAAGTGGCGGCCTACGACGTCCAGAGGCAGGATGAAGGTGTTCATGAGTCCTTCTGTGCGTTTATGGAAGCGTGTGAGGGTGGCTTGGCCGGCGGGTTGCCCATCGATAAGGAGTTGGGTTTTACCCATGGTGCCGATGAGCTCGAGTTTGACGCGTTTGCCGACGGGGAGTTTGCAGTTGAAGCTGAAGCTCATGGAGTCGGAACGGGTGAAGCCGATGGTGCCGTCTTTCATGGCGGCATAGAGTGTGCCTTCCGGGGATTGGAGGAGGATTTGTTCTTCTCCGTTCTTGGGGGCGGCTTTCATTTCGAGGCTCATGGTGAGGTGGTATTCCGGGCCGAGGGAGCCTTTGCGGATGAAGGCCGGGAGTTTCTCGAGGCGTTTGGCTTTGAGGGAGAGGGGCTCGGTGATGGTGCTGCGGAAGAGGGGGTCGCAGCCGGGGATGTGGTTGATTTTGGCAACGAGTTCGCGGTGCTGCTCAAAGGTAGTGGGGGCGGTGGCTGTGCCCCACATTTTTTGGGCAAGGACGTCTACGGTGCCGGAGATGGTGTTCCAGATGTCCCATGCGCCGTAGCCGTTGTATTTCTGGTCGATCATGTCGTTCCAGACGGCGAAGGTGGAGCCGATGAGTTGGGGGTGACCGGCGGGGAGGGTTTCTTTGCTCATCTGGTTGGGGGTCCAGTTGTTGTAAAGGCCTTTGTGGTTGTAGTCTGCGCGGTAGTAGTTGGCGTAGGGGACGATGTAGAGGCGACCGTCGTTGGTGTTAATGACGTCGTATCCGGCTTTGACTGCTTCCCATGCGTTGGACCAGCCTTCGCTCCAGAGGTTCATTTGTACGCCTTTGGAGCGTACGGGGGTGTTGCCGCGTTTGGCGCTCAGACTGCCCCATACGCGGGGGGTGTAGCCTTTTTTCTGGACCATGGCGAGGAGTCCGTCCATGAAGCTGCGGTAGTGTTCTGCTCCTCCGTAAAATTCATCTGCGCCGATGTGCATGACGCAGCCGTCAAATACGGCGGGTTTGCCTTTTTGGGGGAGGATGTATTCGTCGTAAACGCCTTCGAGGAAATTAAGGGTTTCGGGGTTGGCTGCATCGAGCATTTCGCAGCGACGTTTGGCGTGGCCCATTTCTCCTTTGTAGATGAGATCCGGGCGGACACGGGTGAAGGAGAGGGCGTGGCCGGGGGCGTCAAATTCCGGTACGATGTTGATACCGTGTTCGCGTGCAAAGTCAATGAGTTCGCGGAATTCGCGTTTGGTGTAGGAGAGGTCGGTGGCGGTGAGGCCTTTGACTTTGGATTGGAGGCGGAAGGCGGCGTAGCTTTCCTTGAATGGGTCTTTGCCTTCGTCCACATATTGTTCGTGGAAGATGTAGTTGTTGTTGATGGTGAGGTGGAGGTCGTTCATTTTGTACCAGGCCATGAGGCGCACGACTTCTTTAAGGTATTCCATGGGGAAGGGGAGGCGTGCGATGTCGAGCATGAAGCCGCGGAGCTGGTAGCGGGGGAAGTCCACGATTTTGCCGCAGGGGAGGGCGGTGGAGTCTTGTACGAGCATTTGGAGGAGGGTGCGGGTACTCCAGAAGAGGCCTGTTTCTGTTCCTGCGGTAATGCGGATGCCATTTGGGGAGATGTTCATGCGGTATCCTTCCTTGCCCAATTCATCGTCCATGTGGGAGGAGAGGATGATGTGTGCTTTTTTATCGTTCTTTTTGCCGGGTTTGAGGAGGGTTACCTTTTTTCCTGTGGTGGTTTCGAGTTCTCGGGCGAAGTTGCGAGCCATGGGGCCTTCCGGTGCGGAGAGGATGACTTCGCTGCCGAGTTTGTATTTGCCGTTATCTCCCTGCCAGCTAAGGATGTCGGGGATGATGCGGGGTTTGGGGTTGGCGTTGTTTTGGGGTTTAGCTTTGCCTTTGATGGTGATGGTGTAGTCCTTGCTGACGGCTTCCTGCCCGTCTTTGGAAAGGGTGAAGCTTACTTGTACGGGGACGTCTGTGGGCAGGGGGGAGATTTTGCCTTTGGGGGAGATGATTTGTTCGTAGTCTGCGCCAAGGAGGGAGATTTTTGCTCCGGGTACGGAGGGGATGCGGAGTTTGGTGCCCCGGATTTCGGAGGGAAGGGGGAGGGTGTCTGCCTGTTGTTGCAGGTCTTGCCCGCAGAGGGTACTTACTGAGAGAGCTGCCATCATGATAAGGGTGTGCTTCTTCATACTTGCCCCACATCCTACCAAAACAAGAGGGGGAGTCAAGTTAAAAAGAAACGGTGCGAATAGGGATCACATGTGTCCCAAAGTTTCGCAGGGAGGAGAAAAGTGATATTCTCTTTCAGGCTGGCACAAAAAAGAAAAATGGAAGGTTGAGTTT
>CAYSYD010000106.1:0-6788 GCA_964435145.1 uncultured Akkermansia sp. | reverse complement strand
CCCGGAGCAGCCATCATCATCGTAGCATTATCCATAAAATTATTGTCTGTCTGTTTGCTTTAGCCGGGAACCCACAATCGTTAATTCCCAAAACCGCAGCAGGGAATCGAACCCCGGCATCCCACCTGCACCCACCCCGGCGCAAGCCGACCTGCGGCAAAAACACCGGGCATTTAAACCGCCCGCCCGGCAAGGCGCATCCATTACTATTACTGCTCAACAGCGCCACCCGGCACTGAAAACCGGAAAAAAACTACACACCCCACCACCCATCAAACCACCACACCCCCGCCTCCCGGCACAACCACCACACCACCACCCCCGCAGCCACCCAAGGCAACAGCCCCAACACCGCGCACCCCAACCACCGCAGAGCCCCCCACACAGCAGCCCAAAAAGCCACCCGGCGCCGCCGCCGCAACCGCCTCCGGCACCGCACACCACACCCCGCATCCGGCTCCACCGCATACCCCGGCACCTGGGGAGCATGCGCCGCAGCATCCAGCGCACACACAAGCCCCCCCATATCCTTAAACTCACGCCCCAAACCGGCACGCCTCAAAAACCGCCGCTCAGCCTTACCCAACTTCCTTCTACTCATAACCATAAAAAACTTAAAACTCACACGTAGGCGGCAGCGAATCATCACACTCCACCCACACCGGAACATCCGGCCTAGCCCCACTGTGCCAATCCCCCACATCAGAACACCCCTGCTCCACCATCAGCGGCACCACCGCCACCAACAGCGGCACCAGCACCAACCCGGCTACAAAATCCCAGAACATAAACCCCAAAAACAACTCACACATCCACCCCCCGCGCCACCCCCTGACGCGGCGGCACCACATCAAAAAGAGCCCGGTAAAAATCCGCCACATTCACCAAAAGCAAACGCGGCCCCCACTCCAACACCCGCAACTCATGCGACCCCTGCAAACGGAACAACATATCCATCATCGTCTTCTTCGACACATCAAACCGCCGCGCAAGAGACTCCACCCGCGCAAACTCAAACCCCTTCAACTCCACACACTGCACCACCGGCAACCCCTCACGCGCCACCGTCCGCAGCCCCCGCCCCGAAGCAGAAGAACCCAACTCAGCCATAACTCAGCACCCCCCCTTTCCGGCAACAACATCAGCCACATCCCCCGCAGCAGCATCCACCGCAGAGAAAAACCCCTGCACCTCCCCCTGCACAGCCGCCACCCTTGCCACCTCCTGCGCAGGCAACAACTGCCCCCCCTGCACATAAAGCAACCGCTCCCCCCCCGCATCCAGCACCAACCTGGAACCGAACATCCCCAGCGGCCGCACCCCATAAAACACCTGCCCCGCACACACATCCCGGCTCGTCACCTGCACACGCAAATAACGCACCTCCCCCACATCAACCTGATTCTGCCTATCCATAACCCAGCAACCTCCCTTCTACTCAATACTCCACACGGCACTTCACCGGGTGGTAAGCCGGCAACGCCTTCAAAGCCCTCACCAGCTCAGCACTCGGCTTGCGCTCCCCCTTCAACACCAGGCACAAGTGAGTAGCACTCACCCCCACAGCCATAGCCGCCCGGTTAACAGAATACCCGCGCCCCGCCAGAAATTCCGGCGTGATTCGCACTTCCTTCTTGTTATTGCTTTTCATTTTTGCTAATTTTACCGTTAAGAAACCGCCTCATCTGTTAATCCGTTATGGCGGTTACGCAAGAAAGCTTAACACGAATTATCGCATTATGCAAGAAAAAAGTGAAATTTCCGCAAGTTTTCGTGAAAGATTACGCTCTTCCATACGCGCATCTGGATTAAAACAGAAAGAATTAGCAAAAAAGATAGGAATTTCAGAAATTAGCATGAGCCGCTACTGTTCGGGCGTGCAAAAGCCACCCATGGACGTCATAGCAGCCATATCGCGCATCCTGAACGTATCTGTAAACTGGCTTCTGAACGGAGGCGCGCACGTGCCCCCGCCGGCCACCCCCGGCCTCGCTACCAGCGAAACAGCACCCGTTCCACCCACACCCGAAGACTGGCAGCGCCGCGCCCTGATAGCCGAAGAGCGCCTGGCCCGCCTCGAAACCATCCTCAAAGAACTCTTCGCATTCGCCCGAATCGGACAATAATGATTTACGAAAAACAAAACAATAAAAATGCAAGAAGAAATTAACAGGGCAGACCGTTTTTTGTTAAATTTCCGCTTTTTAATTAACAAAACAGAACTACAAGATCAGGAAATAGCAGAAAAGCTCGGCATCCACAAAGTCTCCCTCTCCCGATATTTTACAGAACAGCGCATACCCAAACGCACCGTCCTGGAAAAAATAGCAACCTACTTCAACATCACCACAGCCGACCTACTAGAAAAAGATCTCACAATAGAAACCAGCGAATCCACCCTTGCCCCCAAGCTATCAGGGCTCCTGAACCTGACAGCCGATGTGCCGGAGGAATTTCAGAAAGAAGTTGACCACAGGCTCTCCATACTCCAGCAAGAAATCAACAACACAGTCTGCGAACTGCTTAACAAATTTGCAGAACTCAAAAAACAGTAGTCAACATGAGCAAGCCGCAAATCAACATCAAACAATCGGTGAACGGCAAATACGAATGCCCACATCTTCGCTTGTTCATGTATACAAAAATAGACGATTTGCGCCGGATATTAGAAAGCAAAAAGCTGCGCATATCATGTCCATGGAGAACAAATGACATAGTAGAAGGAGTAGTCCAGGGAGAGAAAAACCAGCGCGAATTAACTAAATCGTACGGTTATCTGTGCTTTTCTTCAGTATGTGACAATCCCGCTATGTGGGGGTATTATGCAGAGAGAAGTAGAGGAACATGCTTGGTATTCGATTTTCCTGTAACACAAGAAACGAAGGAATCTTATCGACTGCTGGAAAACGGCTGGTATTCGGAAGAAAATAAACTAATCAGGCAAGTAAAATACAAAAATGAAAGAAGTAAACCCCAAAGCAAAATAGAAGACATATTGCATTGTAAAGCCAGCGAATGGAAACACGAACAGGAGTATAGAATGCTATTACCTCTTGGCTCCTGCATTCATGAAATAGAGAAGGAAAAGAACGGGAATGTTTACTTTTATAAAGAAGGTATATTAGAACATCTTAGCGGAATCATACTAGGCCCACATTGCCCACATCAGCAAGCTGAAATACAAGCATGGTTAAAAGAATCAAACTTTTCTGACAAAATCGTAATATGCAAAGCAGAAATATCAGAAAAAGGATTCAAATATGATATCAACGTACCCGATATAGACAGAGAACTATATTTCAGATACATGCTTGAATATGATAAAATAATAACGGATGCAGAACTGTGGGAAACGTCTTCCGAACACAATATCATCAACGAACAGAATTCTGCACCTTTATCAACCGCGTGCCATATTGTTACAGTTAAAGAAATAAAAGAAATCGGCAAGATTTTTGCCTGTACCGAATCCTTCTCTGATAGTGCGGCAGCCTTTCTTATGCGAGAGAAAAATGGTATATTTTATCGCTGTGACAATTTATCCGAAAAAAGTAAAAATATTGTCCGCAACCTCGCAAAAGGAATCATCCGCATGTATGGATATCCAATCTAACTCTATATGAAAGCCATCATGCTCAACGAAGAAAACGTACAAGGCATCAAGCCTCCGCCAAAAAGACCTAGCAGAACACACAAACATCAGAGAACAAACACTTTCCAGATACAAAACAGGTGAAAGAATTCCTGGCACGTACGAACTTTATAGAATCGCCGTAGCCCTGAGAGTCTCCATCGACTGGCTGCTTGGCACCAATTCTCCGACCGATTCATCGGCTTCACCGCTCGCACCAACCGCCCGCGAGACCAAACTCACGGAAAAGCTCGCCATCGCCACCGCCGGCCTCGAAGCCATCCTCTACCACCACCCCGAACTCATCCACAGCCACGAAAAACGGCCAAATAACACTTGACACGCCCTGCCAACATCACTATACTGCCCCCGATAATTCTCTCTGGGGGGCCATCCGATAACCGGGGAGTCTAGACCTGTCACAATGAGCCTGTGGCGATGGAATACATAAGCGGAGCCTACCACATCACGTGGCAGGCTCCTCTCTTTTGTAAAGCAACTTTCCACGGCGATAACGCTCCATATCATCCAAGCGCACCTGCTCCGCATAAAACGTCACCACCCGGCGTCCGTGAGACACCGCCACCACCACACGCGGCCGCTCCCCCACACGAAACCGTGCAATATGCACCTTATTTCCCCGGAAACCCTGCCACACCTCCGCAGGATTCCGCAGCGTCTCCACCACCAACGGCAAATTACGCAACCGCCACACAGCCTCCCGCTCATTATGCTCCAGAACATGCTCCAGAGTCCGAGCATCCAACCCCACCACATCCCCCACCCGAGTCCGCACCCCGGAACCGAACCTCAGCATCCACTCCGAGTAAAACCTTAAGCCATCCCGGAAAGGATGCCTCAGCACCCCCGGAGCCTGCTGCTCAGGCAAAGCCTGCCGGCCATCCCCCTGAGAGCACCCCGGCACATGGCGGAACTGATTACAATGCTCCGCCCGCACCCCCTCCGCAGTCACCCTGCCAACCTTATCCACCCACTTAGAACAAGAACCGGCAGCCCACCCCTGCAGCAAGAGCAAAGCCCGGGCCTCCCCCCACACCCTGCAACACGCCAACAGCAAACACAGCAACCAAAAACGCATCCGCGCCCGCACAACCACCCCGGCAACATCCCTATCCATAAAAAACACCCCCAATCGGAGAACCTCCCCATCCTACCACAGCCCCCGCCCCCCGACAACCGAACCACGCGGGGGAAAGCCCCCCATCGCCCAAAGCACCCGTAGTTAGACATCCACCCCGAGTTAGAACAGCCCAAACGTCCGCTGGCGACTAAAAACCCGTGTCATATTCCCCCGGCACGAAATCGGCACGAATACACGCGCAAGCATTCACCCTCAATTTCTCCCATTCCCGCCGGGGCTATTGCGCATTTTTTCCCGCTATGTATGAGCGGGATTTTTTTTACAACGCTTCCATCCCTGCGGGAGCTTTACCGTTGACAGCACAGAGTAAATGCGATACTCTGCAAACGAAGTTGCCTATTATGCCGAACGAACATCAAGAATTACGCGAGCTACCTGTTTTATCCCATGCTCATGGTTTAAGCATCCTAAGTCCTTTGGCTGTTTTCTTTCTGCTGTATCTCATCACCTCTGCCACCACGGGGGATTTCTATAAAATGCCCGTTACAGTAGCGTTTATTGCGGCCTCCGGCTGGGCTCTTCTCGTATGCCGGCCGACGCGTTTCAGCCAGCGGGTGGAGCGTTTCTCCATCGGTGCCGCGCACCGCAATATCATGCTTATGGTGTGGATTTTCATTCTGGCCGGGGCCTTTGCCCAATCAGCCCGGTACATAGGTGCTGTGGATGCCACCGTAAATCTCACTCTTGGCTTTCTTCCCGCGAACATGCTGCTGGCCGGCGTCTTTTTAGCGGCTTGCCTTATTTCTCTTTCCATCGGCACCTCCGTGGGAACCATCGTGGCACTTATGCCCATAGCGGCCGGGTTGGCAGAAAAATCCGGCTGCGATTTGGCCCTCATGGCCGGAGGTGTAGTGGGTGGAGCCTTCTTTGGTGATAATCTTTCCATCATCTCAGACACGACTATTGCAGCCACGCGTACGCAGGGATGCCACATGCACGATAAATTTCTTGCTAATTTCCGTATCGTTTTCCCGGCTGCCATTCTGGTGCTTGTTCTCTACATCATCCTTGGCTGGGACATGCAAGCCCCCGGCACGGAGATACCCACGGATTGGATGCTGGTGCTGCCCTATCTTCTGGTTCTCGGCACTGCGCTGTGTGGTGTCAATGTCATCATCGTGCTAGCATTCGGGCTCATTGCCACAGGGATAGTCTGCCTCCTGCAAGGGCAGCACAGCCTTATCGAGTGGGCAGCATCCATGGGGGTGGGCATCACCGGGATGGGGGAACTCATCATCGTTACTCTTCTGGCAGCCGGCATGCTGGAGCTCATTCGTTATAACGGAGGGCTCAGTTACATTATCAATCACCTTACAGCTCGCATCAGGGGGCGCAAAGGAGCGGAAATTTGCTTAGCTCTTATGGCCTCCGCCGCAAACGTCTGCACGGCTAACAACACTGTGGCCATTGTAGCTGTGGGCAGCATCTCCCGCCGCATTGCTCAAACCTGCGGCATCCCAGCTCCGCGTGCGGCCAGCATTCTGGATACCTTCTCCTGCGTTATCCAGAGCTTACTTCCCTATGGGGCACAGTTGCTCATGGCTTCCTCGTTAGCTGGCTTGAGTGCTTTGGATATCATCCCCCACCTCTACTATCCCTTCCTCATGGGTGCGAGTGCCGTCATTGCCATCTTTCTTACAAAGGCCCGAATAAATCAAGCCCATTGAACGCCAAGCCTTCATTTTCAGCCGGCCCGCGCTCAATTTATTGAGCGCGGGCTCATTGTTTTGAATACGAGGGGCAATACTCTCCGCTGCACAGGCTCCTCCCGGGGTGATGCGCGCTCCCTCCCAATGGAGCCATAAGCGGCTTTCCCACGCAGTGGTAATCCTTGCAAGCAAGGTATTTTGGGGGATTTTCACGCCCCGGAGAATAGAAAGGGCGGCGCTTCCCGCTCCATCTTGGAAATCAGACACTCCCCTGCCCCGGATTCCGCCACAGATCGTGTAGGGGGCTTTCGCCCCCTCACACACCACCGTACATGCCATTTATGGC
>CAYSYD010000105.1:0-7029 GCA_964435145.1 uncultured Akkermansia sp. | reverse complement strand
CTTTTTTTGTCATCAGGAAGCCACTTGGATATCAGCAAATCTGAAACAGACCCCTCTTTTTCTGCCGTGCGCGCGCTAAAAAACCTTTCCGGCAGTGCCGGCTCATGAATCCTGCCGGGGGGCGGGGTCGAACAAGGGGCGGTAGGAAGGCAGGCGCCAGTTCATGTACACTGCTACCATGCGCACGCTGAATACTACAAACACCCCTACCAGGTAGGAAAGCTCGTACGGGCATTTGAAATGCTGCATGATGAGGAATACCACACAGCCGCTGAATGCAGCGGAGGCGTATATCTCCTTGGAGCGGAATACATACGGCACGTTCCCCGTAAGCACATCGCGCAGCACACCGCCGGCCACTCCGGTGCATACGCCCATGCAGATGCACACAATACCCGGGCAGCCTAAGTAATACGCCTTAGCCGCCCCCAGCAGGGTGAAAAAAGCCATCGAAAACGTATCCGCCAAACGAATGGTACCCACGGGCGGTTTTACAAAACGGGTAATGTAAAATACCGCCAGAGAGGTAAGCAGTGCCTGGTACAGGTACTGCACATCTCCGCTGCTCATCCAGTAAATCGTAACCGGCTGCCCGGAGTGCGTGTACATGCCGGAAAGCAGGATGTCTCGCACGGTACCCCCGCCGAGGGAAGCAATCGTGCCGCAGATGATGATGCCAAAGATATCCATGCGCACGCGGCTGGAGGCGGAGGCTCCGGCAATAGCACCCACCACCGTGGCAAAGATGCAGCAAATGTGGAAGAGCCAGTGCTCCCCGAAATCCTGCACGTTTTGCAGGTCCGTACTATCGAACAACGAAGCTACCGGCAGCATAACTCAACGCAAAGCCCGCGAGAATATCCAAAGAATAAACAGTACCAGCAGTACCGGCCACATAACCTGAAGCAGCCCTACCGCTACGACGATAAATACCCCCAATCCCAGAATGAAGAGCAGCAAGGGCCCCAGCAAACCACTGCGGCGCAGCAGCGTAAGCAAGCCGGGATTGCGCAGTTCTTCCTCTTCCTCCCGCAGGTTGACGGAGGCCAGTGGGCGCCATGTGGAGGAATCCGCCCGGCGCACCCAGGTATCGTCCCCAATGTCTCCCCCTGCACGCAGGCGCACCAAATCGGCTCCGCTCACCGGGCCGATTTTTTCCTCGCCGTTATCGTAAAAGTACTTACGCGCCATAAGTGCAGGAAGAGTGCAGCATTAGGGAAGAGCTTCAGGCATGAATAGCCCGGCCATCCGCCGCCAGAACGGCCTCGTGAATGGCCTCGGAGAGCGTGGGGTGGGCATAAATCATCGCATTCAGGTCAGCATCCGTCAGCTCGCTATTCAGGGCAAGCTCAGGAGCCGTCAGCAGCTCCGTAGCGTTATCCCCCACGATGTGGGCACCCAGCAGCTCGCCGTTTTCCTTACCGAAGAGCAGTTTCACAAAGCCCTCCGTATCCCCGCCGGCCACGGCACGGCCAATGGCTTGGAAGGGGAACTTGCCCACCTTGTATTCCACCCCGGCCTCTTTGAGTTCGCGCTCGCGCTTGCCCACGCTGGCCACCTGCGGGTGGCAGTATGTGCAACCGGGTACCACTACGGGCTGCTTCGGGCAGTGGCCATCCGCGTACATTCCCTCCACGGCCTGCTCTGCCTCGTAACTGGCTGTATGAGCAAGCATAATACCGCCGATGCAATCGCCCACGGCATACACGCCTTTCACGCTTGTTTCGTAGCGCTCATTCACTTTGATGAAGCCGCGCTCCGTGAGTTCCAGCCCGGCCACATCCGGCACCACAGGTACCACGCCCACGGCCACGAGGCACACATCCGCCGTAAGCTCCTGCACCTTGCCATTGCGTGCTGTAATTGTGGCTGTTACGCTATCGCCATTATCCTTCAGGGAATCCACTTTAGCACCGGCCATGCAGGTAATACCCTGCTTTTTGAAGGAGCGCTCCACGGCCTGGCTCACATCATCGTCCTCATTCGGCAAAATACGCGGCAGAGCCTCCACCAGGGTCACCTTGGTGCCAAAGCAATGGTACACATACGAAAGCTCCGTACCAATAGCGCCGGAGCCGATTACCAGCATACTCTCCGGGCGGGTCTCCCGCACCAAAGCATCCTTGCTGCCAATAATTGTACGCCCATTAAAGGGGAACACCGGCACCTCCCGCGTGCGGGCACCTGTTGCAATCAAAATCTCGGAGGCCTCCAGCAGCGTCACGCTGCCATCCGGTGCCGTTACCTCCACCTTACCGGGAGCCGGCACGCGGGCCTCCCCGGCAATGCTATCAATCTTATTCTTCTTGAAGAGGAAAGCAATACCGGCGGAAAGGCGGTCACTAATCTGGCGAGAACGGCCGATAACGGCACTCCAATCCACGCTAAGCCCCTCGGTTGCAATGCCGAACTCCGCTGCACGGCGAGCCACCGTGTTATACACCTCGCCATTCTTCAGCAAAGCCTTTGTGGGAATGCAGCCCCAATTCAGGCAGGTACCGCCCACGCGCTCGCGCTCCACGCAAGCTACACGCTTACCCAGCTGGGCCGCCCGAATTGCCCCCACGTATCCCGCAGGACCACCGCCAATCACAACCAAATCGTAACTCATGCCTCCATTCTACCCTATCCCCCCTCCCCTTGCAATGCGTTTCCACCCTTGCTGACACAACTGCCGCCCGCCCGGTTAGCCGCCCGGAGAAATGCTGCCATTTGGCTCCGAAAGCAGAAAAAAAGGGTGGACAAGCAGCGGGGGGAGGAGTAAACTCCTGCGCAAACATTTCACCCTGTTTTTCAAGAGATATGGATAAACGCATCACATTGGCCGGCTGTGGCTGCGGCTCCCGCACCCGCACGTATATGAAACTTGCCATGGAATTTCCGGAGCGCTTCCGCATTGTGGCCGCAGCAGATCCGGTAACGCTTCGTGCGGAACAGGTGCGCGATTTTGCCCCGGAGGAGGAGCGCAGCAGCGTGCAGCTCTTTGCCAATGCGGATGAGCTGCTCTCCCGCCCTAAATTGGCCGATGTGATGATTATCGGCACGCAGGATGATTACCACTACGAACCCTGCCGCCGCGCACTGGAGCTGGGCTACGATGTATTGCTGGAAAAACCCATTGCCAAAACCCTGCGGGAAGCCTTGGAACTGCGCGATTTAGCCACACGTCTGGGACGCCGCGTGGCCGTGTGCCACGTGCTGCGCTACACGCCGTTTTACAATACCATCCGCAATATCATCCGCAGCGGAGAACTGGGCGATATTATGACTTTTAACGCCAATGAAGGCGTGGGCGCCTGGCACTTTGGCCATTCCTTTGTACGCGGCCACTGGGGTAACAGCATTACCTCCACACCGATGATTGTGGCTAAATGCTGCCACGATATGGATATCCTCCACTGGCTGGTGAATCGCCCCTGCGAGCAGGTATCCAGCTTTGGAGAACTCTCCTTCTTCCGCAAGGAAACTCTGGCAGAACCCCGCCCGGAACGCTGCACGGATTGGACCACACCCGTGGGCGAATGCCCCTGGGATGCCCGCAAGTACATTACGGACGATTCCTGCAAGCGCTGGCTCAAAATGGTGATGGACGGCGTGGACGAAGCCACCCCGGAGCAAATTACGGAATGGCTCCGCACCTCCGCTTGGGGACGCGACGTGTTCCAATGCGATAATGACCAGCCGGACCACTTAGTAGCCATTCTCCGCTACGCCGGCGGCATTACCGGCACCTTCACGATGACGGCATTCGAGGAGGGGCGCCACATCGAAATTTACGGCACAAAAGCCAAGTTGCGCGCCGGTGCCTTCTACAAGGAAAACGGCCCCGGAGAAATTACCATTACGGAGCATTTCTCCAAAAAAATCCGCAAGGTGGATGTGGAAGAAGCCTCCGGCGGCTATGCCGGCCACGGCGGAGGCGACTGGGGATTGGTAAGCCATTTGTACGATGATATGCGAACAGTGGAGGACGTATCCCTGATGACGACATCCATCCAAGCCTCCGCCCACTCGCACGTGATTGCCTTTGCGGTGGAGCATGCCCGGCGCACAGGGGAGGTCATTTCCATCCCCGAGTTCGAACGCCGCGTACTGGCCGGGGAATTGAATTACTAATTCCCCGCCGCCCTGCCCCCTTTCCGATGGGAATAGCTGATAAGAAACCGCCGCCTGCAACATCCTCGCAGGCGGCGGTTTTTTGAATCTTTTTTTAGCGCAAGGAGAAGTGCATTTTACTTGCGCTTCTTGCCGGCAGCCACGCGGCTCTTGAGGCCGCCACCCTGAGTTTTGCGCAGCATGGCAGCCTTAGCCGCAAGGCGCTTGCGCTCCGCAGCGCGGCGAATCATGCCAATAATAACGAAGAAAATCACCAGACCGCCACCATAAACGGCGTAATCCTTGGGCGTGGCATTCTCCAGCCCCAGCTTGGCCAGCAAATCATCCAACTGGCTTCTCTCGAGCTCCGCCTTGGGTGCCTTCCGGCGGGAAGCAGTCTTCTTAGAAGCAGCCTCCCGGGCAGCTAATTCCTCCGGCAGGGGCTCGCTCGCCTTAGCTGCAATATCATCCTCCGCCTTGGGCTCGGGAGTCTCCTTGGCAGAGGCCACAGTGGCCAGGCTTACGCCGGAGGAGCCGGCATCATCATCCGTCTTATTAGGTGTCAGCAGGCGGGTTTCCTCATCCTTCAGGATATTGCGGGCTACGACACTATCCCCATCGGAGCCCATAGCCGTCACGCCGGAATCCGTGGTATTGGCATCCGTGAGCTTAAGGCGGCTCTCCTCCTCCTTGGGGGGGACGGGGTAGTAAGACACGCGACTCACCTTGTTCGAGCCGGTCATCTCCTGGAATACATAGCCGCTGGCACACTTCATCGCCAAGCAGCGAGCCATGCCGTACTTGGCAGCCTTATCATCGGAGAATTTGCGCCATGCAGCCTTCTCCAGCTTCACAATCTCCAGAGCATCCTTGGTGGAAACCTTCGTGGATACAGGCTTGCGGTAATCCACAATCACGCAAAGGAGTTTATCCTTGCCCGTATCGAAATCAATGGAGAGCTTGCGGTTTTCGTCCAAATTCCAAACACGGCGCACGGAAAGATCACGCAGTACACGATAGGCGTAGTCCTTGGTAAAATTTTCATCCGCATAAGTGCGGTTCATATCAGGCTTAATATCGCTGAGCGACATGCCAAAGGCAGAAGCTGCCAGCGCAAGGCCGACGAGGGAAGTGGGGATTGTTCGGTACATCACGACTAATGCTAACATATTGCCCGCAGTCTGGCAAGAGTAATCGGTACACTCTCAGCAGCGAATTGGGCTTACTTCAAAAAAAAGACTCCCACCACAGGCGGAAGCTCACATTCTTTGACCGAGCAGTGCCTTCCGGTGCCCCTCCCGAAACCATCGGCACCGTGTAAACGGCACCGATTTCCCCAACGTATTCATTCAAAAACAGCCAACCGGCAGGAAAGGATGGGGAATACCCCCACCGGCGGCGGAAATCACCATAGGATTCAGTTCAGAGCCACTGCCACGGGAGCCTCCGGCGTGGGGGGCAGCGTGTTACCGGCAGCAGTCAGGGCGGCAAAACCAAGCACGATAGCGATTGTCTTCATCTTCTCTCTATTCCTTTCTTTTTAAGGGTTGTTTACCGGGGGTTCCCTCGGCGCGGCAGATTATACACCAAAAGCCCCACCTGTCAACCCCAAAACCGCCTATTTTTTCTTTTTTTTTCAAAAAGGGCAAAAAAAAGTGAAAGAAACACCCACACCGGCTCGTATGGCAAAGCTGCACCCCGGCACGCCCCTCGCCTGTATATTATATGCAACACATTTTCAATAAACTTATTAAACAATATCGCACCCCTACCATACTCTCTTCTCTTCCCGGGCGGAGGCCGTGTCAGCATTCCGGTTTACAGCGGTATCCGCAGGGTGCATTTCGCTTGACAAAAAGCCTTACGCGCGTATAGTAGCCCGCATACGATATGAAAAACCAGATTGCAAGCGTACAGGCAGATGCCCTGAGCCGCATAGGCGGCATAGCGGACATGAAAGGACTGGAGGAGGCGCGCGTGCTTATCCTCGGCAAGAAAGGTACCCTGACCCAGCTCCAGCAGGGTATGCGGAATGTGCCAAAGGAGGAGAAGCCTGCAGTGGGTGCTTTGCTGAATGAGGCCCGAACTGCCATTACTGCTGCTCTGGAGGACCGTAAGCTGGCATTGCAGCAGGCACTGGATGCCGCAGCGGTGGCCGGGGCGGATTTCACGATGCCGGGGGCCGCGCTGCCCACGGGGGGGCTGCATCCCATTTCCATTGTGCGCGAGGAAGCGGTGCGCATTCTGCGCCGCATGGGCTTTACACTTTCCGATGGGCCGGAGATTGAGGATGAGTGGCACTGCTTCGATGCCTTGAATACCCCGGACGACCACCCCGCCCGCAATGAGAAGGATACCTTCTACTTCGATAGCGGCAAGCTGCTGCGTACACAAACCAGTACCGTGCAGGCCCGCACGATGGAGAAACAGGCACCGCCCGTGCGTATTATCTGCCCCGGCAGTGCTTTCCGCCGCGATGCGATTGATGCCACCCACCTTTCCGCCTTTAACCAGATTGAGGGTTTGTATGTGGATAAGAATGTGAGTGTGGGCGATTTGAAGGGTACGCTGGAGTATTTCCTGAAGGCGCTTTTCGGCGCGGAGACGGCTGTGCGTTTCCGCCCGCATTTCTTCCCGTTCACGGAGCCGAGTTTTGAGATTGATGTGCTGCTGCAAGCCGCCGGGCAGGCTCCGCGCTGGATTGAGATTGCCGGCTGCGGTATGGTGAATCCCGCCGTGTTCGAAAACATTGATAAGGAAACCGGCAAGCAGCTGTATTCCGGCTGCACGGGTTTTGCCTTCGGCATAGGGCTGGAGCGCTTGGCGATGATTCGCTGGGGTATTCGCGATATCCGCCTCCTTATCGAAAATGAGGTGCGATTCCTCGCCCAGTTCCAATAACCATTCCCACTCCATTTATTTTTCCGATTTATG
>CAYSYD010000104.1:0-7250 GCA_964435145.1 uncultured Akkermansia sp. | reverse complement strand
GGAGGAATAGGAGAGAAAACAGCAAAAATGTTGTTGTGTGGTTTGCCGGAGTTGGACGTCGAGAAGTCAGAACTCAGTTATATATGTGCATCGCAGCGACTTTACGCATGTCAGAAGATTTGACTCAGACCCAAAAATTCAGATTTTGCTCAAAGTTTAATTGACTCGATCGGGGAAATGGGGAGGAGGGTTAGAATTCGAAGCCGGCTTGGATGCCGGTGACGCCGGCGTGGCGGATGTCGCGGTAGGCTGGGGTGAGGATGAGTTGGAAGTAGGGGGTGATGTGGAAGTAGTTGTTTACTTGCACGTTGTACATGATTTCCAGAACTTTTTCGTAGTCGTTAACGGTGGGGCGGGTATCGGTATCCGCGCCTTTGTAGATGCCGAAGCATACGCCGAGGTAGTCATCCGGGCGGGTGGGGCATATGTGTGCGGTGGTGCCGATGGAGAATTCGCCCCGGCAGCGTTGGTAGTCACTTTCTGCCCAGCCGAGGCGGGAGTATATGCGGAGGTGGTCGGTGATTTGGTAATCAATGCTGCCGAAGAGACCGAGGGCGTGGTGCCCGTGGTCGCGGCCATCGATGCCGGGGGTGTCTTGCTCGCAGAAGAAGGGGCTGATGCGGGCTGTGGCATCCCCATCTGCAAAGACGTGGCCGTATTCACCTACGAGGGCATAGCCGTTAGCGCGTTTGGGGGTGAGGGGGTTGTGTCCCCAGGGGGTGCCCATGCGGGTGATGGCGGCGCTCAGGTAGTTGCTTTTATCGATTTCTGTTTGCAGGATGGCGGCCAGGTTGTTATAGGGGAGGGGGAGGACGCCGGAGCTTTCGAAGTTATCGTTCATAAAGCGGGCGTGGCGTACGCGGTCGTAGTAGTTATTCAGTTTAATCATGCCGGCGGTAAGGCAGGCACGTTTGCGGGCGAAGAAGTGTTTGACGGATACTTCGAGGAAGGCGATATCGTTGGGGCCCATCACATCGGTATGGAGGCCGGAACACATGCCGATGCCATCGGCGAAGTAGGTTTCTGCGTGGGAGGTATCGTGGTCCAGCCCCCAGGAGCCGGCCAAATCCGCGCGGAGCCATGTGCCGCCATTGAGGGAGTCCTCGATGAGGCGCTGCTGGAGGATGGCATAGAGAATAGCAATTTGACCGTGCGTGCTGTAGCCGGGGGTGGTGTTATCGATGGCCCAGTAGCCATAATAGAGGTCCACGAACCATTGGGTGCCGTAGAGGTCGTTCGCCTTTTTCTTGAATTCCGGGGCGTTATCTCCCGGGGTGAGCATGTGGGCGTTGTAGATGAGGGCGCCTGGGGCTACGTTTTCCCAAGCCGCGGAGGTGGGGAGCAGGGCAGCGGCGCCAAGGGCGAGGGAGAGGAAGAGTTTCTTGATAGTTTTGGTACGCATGCGGCGGCATCCTAACATACATATGACCACATGGCAAGGATGTTCTTGTTAGTTTTTGATATATCTTAAATGCGGGGGGCGGGCAGTGCTTTTTTACGGGGGGAATAGGCTTGACTGCAAGGGTGGATTGCGATACATTACGCGCATGTCACGATATCAGGGTGAGCAGGTTTTGGTGGTGCCGCGCGAGGTGTTCGAGGCGGTGGGCGCATTTAATGGAGTGCGGATGAATCCGCAGGATTATCTGACGGCATTCCTGAAGCCGGGCGTGGCGCGATATATGGATCGCGAGTTAGCGGAACAGTCTCCGCAATTTAAGCAGCTGATTACGTATGCTATATTCTGCCACAAGGGGAAGGTGCTTTCTTATGCTCGTACGTCCAAGGGGAATGAGAGTCGCTTGCATAATAAGATGTCCTTGGGGATTGGGGGGCATATTAACCCTATTGATGGGCTTACGGCGAGTATTGAGACGTATCTTTCCTGCTTGGAGAGAGAGATTCGGGAGGAGATAAGTTTTACCGGTTCTGCCACGCAGGAATTGCTGGCGGTGATAAATGATGATACGAATGAGGTGGGGTCTGTTCATTTGGGGATTGTGCATCGTTTTGAGCTGGATGATGATTGCGTGCGGCCGAATGAGAAGGCGCTGGCGGAGCTGGAGTTCCGCAGTTTGGAGGAGCTGGGCGGCCCGCTGTATGAGCGTTTGGAAACGTGGTCTGCTATTTGCGTGGATGCTTTGCGCTCTATGTAGGGTGCAGTGGCCGGGTGGTATTAGCCCCTAAAACGGAAAACCCCGCCGGTGTGGTGCCGGTGGGGTTTTCTGTTTTGTTGTTGGGGTGCAGGGGGTTAGCGGTGCAGCTCCGGGCAGTCTTTTTCCAGAAGTGCCATTTCCGCAGCACCGATGATGCCGGCATCGTTGCTGAACATGGCGGGCAAAATCTTCAGGCGTTCGAAGTGCGGGGCGTACATTTGTTCTTTCATGTATTGGCGCAGGGGGGTAAGGAGCAGGTCTCCGGCTTTTGCCACGCCGCCGCCGATGATGAAGGCATCCGGATTCAGGATGTAATGGCAGGAGAGCAGGGCGCAGGAGAGTTTGCGGGCGAGGTCGTCCCAGATGGCGCAGGCGGTGGCATCTCCCTCTTTGGCGGCCAGTTCCAGCGGGTAGGGGGCGCAGTCCTCCATGCTGCGGGGGGTGCCTGCGGCTTGGTAGGCGGCAAAGGCATCCTCCTGAATGCGGCGGTGTCCCATGTAGGATTCTAAGGCACCATGGTTTTTGTAATAGCCTTGGCGTCCTTTGTAGTCCACGCTCAGGTTGCCCAGTTCTCCGGCTGCGCCGATGGAGCCGCGCAGCATGCGGCCGCCTGCCACAATGCCGGAGCCCACGCCGGTGCCCAGAGTGAGGCATACGAGGTTATCCATTCCTTTGCCGGCGCCCAGTTTCCACTCGGCATAAGCCATGCAGTTGGCATCGTTATCCACGGCTGCGGGCAGTCCTGTTATTTCTTCCAGCATGCGGCGGATGGGTACATCGTACCATCCGGGTACGTTAGCCAGAGAATCTGCCATGCCGCGGTCGTGGTCCACAAAGCCGGGGATGCCCATACCTACGGCGCAGATGGCGGGGTATTGGGCTTGCAGTTCCAGCACCCGCGCGCCCACGGCGGCTGTGAGTGCTTCCGGGGTGCCGTAATCCGGAGTATGCAGTGGTTCTGCTTTGTAAACAAGCTCTGTACCATGCACTACGGCGATTTTTACCGTGGTGCCGCCCATATCAACTCCTACACTTAAATCTTCTTGTGCCATGGGGCTATGCTAGCATAAGTGCAGGGCGGGGAAAAGAAAAAAAAGCAGCTCCGGTGCTTGGGGCGCGGAGATTTCCGGAGGGAATCCGGTTTCAGAAGCGGCCTTTGTTGAAGCGGGAAACTTCCCGCTGTACTTCGCGCATTTCGGCACGTGCTTTCAGGTCGTAGCGTTGGTCGCGGTGGGTTTTGCCGCGGCCGGTGCCGATTTCGGCTTTTACTTTACCGTTTTTCCAGTACAGGCGCAGGAGTGGCAGGGCAAAGCCTTTTTGGGCTTGTTGGATTTCCAGTTTCAGGATTTCGCGTTTGTGCATTAGTAGGCGGCGCGGGCGTTTCGCCTCGTGTTGGAACCATTTTCCGGCGGTTTCCCAGGGTTGTACGTCGCAGCCATAGAGGAAGATTTGCCCTTTTTCCACGCGTGCAAAGGCATCCGCCACGTTCACGCGTCCCTCGCGGATGGATTTTACCTCCGTGCCGCGCAGTTCGATACCACATTCGTGCCGGCTCATGATTTCGTAATCGCGACCGGCTTTTTTATTGCTGGCTATCAAATTGTTTTGGGGGGCTGCTTTTTTTGCCATGGCTGGGAGGGTGGTGGGAAGAGATAACCCGGCGCGGCATGTATGGCCGAGCCGGGCTTCTGTAAGAAAGGGAAGGATGAGGGAGGATTCTTTACAGATCCGGCGTTATTGTGAGCGTTACGGGATCTGCCGCAGCGGGTTCCTCCGCTGCTGCGGCGGCGAAGGGGTCTTCCTGAGAATTTTGGCGGGTTGCGGCCAGTTCTTCCTCAGTCATCTCGTGCCAGACCAGCTTGCCCTCGATAATCTCCGTAAGGGCGATGTCTCCGCTCTGCATTTCCGGCGTGGTCACAATGTAGGGATCTGCACCGCGATTGAGCTGCTGCACGCGCTTGGATACGATGTTGACGAGCAATTGATTGTCGCCTACAACCTGAGCGGCTTTTTCGATAAGTTCAACTTTCATGGGAGGAAAAAAATGGTGTGCCCCGCGCCTGCGGGATGGGTATTATAGCTTGTTATTGGTGCGCAGGCAAGCCTATATTCGTGTCAGTTCCGCACTTGGGTTCAAAAATGAGCATTTTGCGGTATGGGGCGGGTGCTGTATTGGCGGCAGGTGGTGTGCATTTGCAGGGTGAGGCGGATTCGCGGCTTGCCAGATGGGGTGTGTGCTGGTATGCTGGGGGTATGCTGAATAAGGAGCTTTTAGAGCGGTGCAGTAATGCGGCGGGGGTATCCGGGTTTGAGGGGGCTATTCGCCGATTGGTGGCGGAGGAGTTGCAGGATTTCTGCACGGTGCGGGATTCGGTGGCGGGGAATGTGGTGGCGGAGCGTGTTTCTGCGGTGGAGGGGGCGCCTAGGGTGGCGCTTTTGGCGCATATGGATGAGGTGGGGTTTATGGTGCAGGGGGTGACTCCGGATGGTTTTTTGATGCTGGTGCCGCTGGGGGGGTGGTGGAACCATACGCTGCCTAGCCAGCGGGTGCGGGTGCATTCTATGCAGGGGGTGGCGGTGCCCGGGCAGATTGGGACGCGGCCGCCGCATTTGCTGCCGGAGGGGCAGCGCCACCAGGTGATGCCGATGGAGTCCCTGTTTGTAGATGTGGGGGCATCTTGTGCAGAGGAGGTGGCGGCACTGGGGATTGCGCCGGGCTGTGCGGTGAGTCCGGATGTGCAGTTGCAGGAGCTGGCGGTGCCGCACCGCTGGATGGGCAAGGCGTTCGATAATCGTGCGGGGGTGTATTGTATGGTGGAGACGATGCGGCGTTTGGCGGGGGAGGCGCTTCCCTGTACGTTGCAGGCGGTGGGTACGGTGCAGGAGGAGGTGGGCACGCGCGGGGCTAAGGCGCTGCAGCCTGCCCCGGATTTGGCGATTGTGCTGGAGGGGCCTCCTGCGGATGATACTTTCGGGCAGAGTGCGCTGTGCCGCCAAGGTGTGCTGGGGCAGGGGGTGCAGGTGCGGCTGTTCGACCCGACGAATATTACTCCCCCGGTGCTGGCGCAGCGGGTGCTGGCGCTGGCGCAGGAGGAGGGGATTGCCTGCCAGCCGACGGTGCGCCGCAGCGGGGGTACGGATGCGGCGGCCAGTTACTTGAATTGGCAGGGGGCACCGGCGATTGTGTTGGGTGTGCCTACGCGTTATATCCATTCGCATAATGGGATTTTGGATGATAGGGATTTGGAGTCCTGCGTGCAGTTGGCGTGTGCGCTGGTGCGGCGGGTGAGCCGGGAGTGGTTATCTGCCATTGTTCCTCCGGAGTTGTGAGTAATGTGCCGGCAGGAGTGGTGCCCGGGCAGCGCGCAGCATGGGTGGATGCCGCACGCTGTGTGGCGATGTTTTTTGTCATCTGGCTGCATGCGGGGGCAGCGTCCGCCCGGGTTGGGGAGGTGGTGGGCGGTGCTATTTGTTTATTTTATGTGCTGGCGGGGTATTTTATGCCGCAGGTGCCGGGGGACTGTGCGCGGCGGGCAGGGCGTTTGCTGCTGGCTTGGCTGCTGTGGAGTGTGCTAAGTGCGGGGCTTGCTTTGGCTGTGGTGCCCGGTGCCGGTTTTTCCTGGGCGCGTTTTGCGGGGCTGGGTGCGCCTGCGTATAATACGCCGCTGTGGTTTTTGCGGAATTTGGCTTTGTACCAATTAGTGGTGGCGCTGTTGCTGTGGCTGCGGGTGCTGCCGGGCTATGTGTGGGGGGTGGTGGCGCTGTTGCTGGGCTGTGCGTATGCGGTGGAGCCGGCGCAGCATGTGGGGCTGCGGTTTGACCATTTGTGGTGGGTGGTGCTGGGTGTGGGGCTCCGGGTGGTGCCGTTGGCGGGGCTGAGGCTTTGGCTGGGCAGGTATGCTTGGCTGCTGGTGGGTGGCGGTGTGTTTTTGCTGGTGCAGCCTTATGTGCTGGATGCTGTGCTTGGGGTGGCTTGGCGGCGCAGTGCGCTGCCGGTGGCGGAGTTGGTGGCGGTGTTGGGCTTCTGTGTAGCCGGTGTGCTGGGGGAGCGCTTTTGCCCGCAGGTGGTGCGCTGTATGGTGCCGGTGGGGCGGTGTATGTTTTTTAGCTATGCGGCGCATTCGTTTTTGCTGGCGCCTTTGTATGCGGGCTGGGTGCCTGCGTTTGCGTGGAATGTGTGGGTGCCGCTGCCGGTGCTGTTGCTGCTTACTTGGCTGTGCCTGCTGGGGCAGCGCTGTTTTCCGCGTGTGCTGGCTTTGTTCCTTGCCAGATAAAATGAGACCGGGCCGGCTGGGAAGTACCAGCCGGCCCGGTGTTAGGAATGTTTGTATGTTGGCTTCTCTTACGCCTTGAGTGTTGCACCCTCCTTGGCATCGATGGCTTTCTTGGCCTGGTCGAAGACGGCTTTGAAGGCCTCCGGGTTGGCGATGGCCAGCTCGGAGAGGGACTTGCGGTCCAAATCGATGTTAGCAGCCTTGAGCCCTTCCATGAAACGGGAATAGGTAAGGCCGAGGGGACGCACAGCAGCGGAGATACGAGCGGTCCAGAGGCGGCGGAACTGCCCCTTGCGCTTCTTGCGGTCGCGGTACTCGTACTGCCATGCTTTGTAAACGGCATCCTTAGCGTAGCGGAAGAGCTTGCTGCGGAATCCGCGGAAGCCCTTGGCGCGAAGCAGGATGCGCTTGCGGCGGGCGCGGGAAGCCGGCCCATTTGTAGCACGTGCCATAGTTCTTGATTATCTATAGGTTGACCGGACTGTTCTTCCTCACCTCCCTGCAGTCTCGCCCGTTCTATCCTCTGCGTTTATGGTTGAGAGGAAGGCTGCATGAAGGCCGCCCGATATGCGGGCGGATGCTTGGCTTGTGGCCATGTTCCTTGGCTTAAGCAAAGGGCATGTTCTGCTTGACTGCCCAAACCTGAGTGGCGTCCACCAGAGCGGGTTTGCCCAGGGCGCGCTTGCGCTTGCTGGACTTCTTCTGGAGGATGTGACGCTTACCCTGCTTGCGACGCAGAACCTTGCCCGTGCCGGTCACCTTGAAACGCTTGGCAACAGCCTTACGTGTCTTGTTGATACCACCTTTGCGGGTCATGGTG
>CAYSYD010000103.1:0-7255 GCA_964435145.1 uncultured Akkermansia sp. | reverse complement strand
CCATTTTTGAGGTTAAAGTTACTCCCCCTTTGTCAGCAAATCTGAAAAAAGTCCATACAATCGAGGAATTTCCTTTTTATAGTTGACAGGGTGAAGTAAAGTTTGTATATGTATTACATATTCAAATGAACACACCACACATAGAGTTTCTCGGATGGGATAGACCTGCCATTGAGCTTGTAGCGGAGAAGCTGCTTGAGCTTAATGATAGGGATTCCGATGTGTTTCGGCGTGCCACTGTGGTGGTGCCTACGGCTGAAAGTGGACGACGTTTGCGTGAATATATGGCGGAGCGTGCCGGGAGACCTATTCTGATGCCGCGGATTATTCTGACGAACAATCTCGTTTCTGATGGAGAAGCGGGGGCGGCATCGGAGATGGAAACGCTCTCTGCTTGGTTGCAGGTGCTGGGGGCAGAGGGGGATGATTCGGTGGCTTTGCATTCTCCTCTTATTCCCCGACGTCCGGAGTTGCACCATGAGCGGTGGGCGGTGGGCGTGGCTCATAAGTTGATGGCGCTGCGTATGCGATTGGAGCAGGAGGAAGTGGGGATTGATGCCGTGACAGGGTTGCTTTATAAGCGTGAACAGGCTGTGCAGGAGGAGCTGGGGCTCCTCTCCGAGGGTGCGGGTTCCGCTCGAAAGACCTTGCTGGCACGTAAGGCTGTGTTTGCCCATGAGCAAGTGCGCTGGCGCAAATTAGGGGAGTTGTTTAGGCGGGTGGATGCCATGCTGGGTAAGAAGGCGGTTTCGAGGCATCTGGCGGAGTGGGTAGATGCTCCGAGGTGGCCCGGGCAGTGCCGTTTGTTGATTATGGCGTGTGTGCCGGAGTTTTCTCCGCAAATTAAGACACGCTTGAGCCATCTTCATGGGAAGGATGGTGGTAGGGTGGAGATATGGGTGCATGCGCCGGTGTCGGAGGCTTGCTGTTTTGATGCTTTCGGGGTTCCTCTGGAGAGTGCTTGGGTGGAACGGGAGATTGATATTCCGAATGCTTTTGTTTTCTCGGATGTTGAGTGTAAGGTGGTGGATGATGCTCGCTCCTCTATTCACATGGTGGATGATGCTGAGGCTATGGCGGCGGAGGCTTTGCGGCTTGCCGGGGGCTTTGGCTCGGATGAGGTGGTGCTGGCTACCGGATGTTCGGATTATACGCCTGCATTATTAAATGCTTTTTCAATGCCGGCCGGGGGGGAAGGGTGGCAGCTGAATGCCCCCGAAGGGCGTTCTCTCCGTACAACGGAACTTGGTAGTTTGCCGGAGTTGCTGGCCGATTTTTGCGCTGCGCGATATGGGGATGGTGTGGCTTCTGCCAAGCAGGGGGGGATGCCGGAGCTGAATGCTTTTGTGGCTTTGCTTTGTAACAGGGCTTTGCAGCAGGTTTTGTATGGTAATGATGAGGTGTTGGCGAATTTGCAGAGTCATGTGGAGCAGTTGCGCGCGGTGTTGATGCCTGCTGCTGTGCAATCTTTGTGTGATTTATTGAATCCTGCTCATGAGTTGCCGGTTTCTTTGAATCGTAGCATAAAGGATGCCGCTGAGGGCCGTAATGTGGTTTATTGGGAGTTTGCGCAGCGTGTTCTGGCTTTTACCGAGAATTGCTGCCGGATTCAGAGTTTGCCGGAGCAGTTGGATGTGCTTTCTCGTCGTCTATCGGAACTGTATGGAGAATCGGCGTTGAAGCCTTTTGCGGCTAAGTGCTGCAAGTGTATTTCTTCTGTACTTGAAAAAGAATTTATCGGCGGGGTTGATAATCCTGTAATGTTGTTAGAGGTGCTTCGGCATAAAGTGAGGAGTCTGGGGGGGATTCAGCCTCGCAATAGCCGCGATTCCTGTGTGGGGAATGTGATGGGGTGGAGGGAATTGACTTTTGCCGCAGGTAAGAGGCTTATTGTTTGTGCGATGCATGATGGTTGCATACCGGAGCCGATGGAGGATGATGAGTTTTTGCCGGGGTCTTTGTGCCGGGAATTGCATATTAGCCATGAGCCATTCCGTGTGGCGCGAGATTCATACTTACTCACTGCGTTGCTGAAAAGCCACCCGGAAGGGGCGGTTCATTTTGTGGTGGCACGCCAGAATGCGGATGGCAGTAGTGTGGCTCCTTCCGGTTTGCTGCTTCGCTGTGGTAAGGAGGCATTGCCGTACCGCGCTCGTGCTTTTTTTGCAGAGTCCGCCGGGGTAAATGTGCTTCCGCCTGTGCCGATTTATGCTTTGCGAGAGGCGCAGGTGCCGGAATTGCCGGGTGGTATATTGCAACCCGGTATGCTTGAGAGTATTGAGCAGATAGCACCGGGGAAAACGAATCCGTTCTTAGATTCCCATAAGACTTATTCTCCCTCTTCTTTGGAGTTGTTTCTGCAGTGCCCGCTTACTTTTTGGCTAAAGCATCTTTATAGGTTAGATGCCGGTGAGGTGTATGATGATGAAAAGAGCGAATTGGAGAGCAACGAGTATGGCTCGCTTATTCATGCTGTCCTGGAAAATACTGTAAAACGGTACCCTTCGGAGGAGAAACTCCGTGCCGCTTTTCCTGAGGCTGTAGCTGCGCGCGATTTGGCTGTTGCGTTGAATCAGCAGATGATTGAGATTGCTCGGCATGAGTGGGAGCGTGTATATCTTCTTTTTTCCGAGCGTGGAGTTCAACCTTTGCCCATGGAGGTGTTGTTGCGGAATATAGAGGGTTCGTTGTTCGATTTTGCTCGTCGCCATGTTTCGGATTTGCAGGAGGGGTGGAGCAATGTGCAATGTGAATATGTGCTTGAGCCTTCTTTTACGCTTTCTAATGGGGATGTTGTCAGGTTCAAAATGGTGGCGGACCGCATCGACCGCCATCGAGAGGGGCATTGGCGCATTATCGATTACAAAACTTCTTTCGGTGAAAAAAAACCGCTTCATGCGCACTTTGAATTATTGAAGGAAGGGGAGGATTCTCCGTATTACTCTTTTATGAATGCGGATGGGTACCGCTTCCCCATGGTGAAGGCCTTATTCAAAAATGGTAAGGAGCTGCGGTGTTTCCGCTGGAAAAATGTGCAGTTAATGCTGTATGCTTATGGTTTAAGGCATCTTAATGCGAAGGATATATGCAGCAGCATGCTGGATGAATCTCTGGCCGATGTAATGCCTGATTTGGTTTACTATAACTTACAAAGTAACAGTAGGAGTATGCATTGCTATCCTCTCTTGCTTTCCGGGCAATTAGCGCAGTTTAATGTACGTAATTCTGAGGGGGTATTTTGCGATACTCCGGAGGAGTTGCTGAATAATGCTATGGTGACGGTGGATTCTGCTATTCGCATGATTCGAGATGGTAAGTGTTTGTTCTCTGCGGAGTCGCTAAGGCTTAAGAGTAGCCCTTTTTCCCGCCTTACGGGGAATGTTTGGGATAAGAATGCTCCTCGCTTTGGGGCGGTGTCTTCCACGGCAGATCCGCGCTCTATGTTCAATCTTCCGGAACTTTACATCTAAGCTCGTTTTATCCCATGTCTGATACGCATCAAAATCATCCGATTTACCATACAACCAGTTCGTTGATATCTGCTTCTGCCGGGACGGGAAAAACCTATCAGCTGGCTTCTCGATACATTGCGTTGCTGATGTTGGGGGTGAATCCGGAGAAGATTATTGCCCTGACATTCACCAAAAAGGCAGCCGGGGAGTTCCGTGGAAGAATTCTTCATGCCCTTGCGGAGGGCGCCTGTTGGAAGGCTGATAAGGGAGATAAGAATTCACGCAATCCCTTGGCTGCTCGTGTATGGGAGGTGTGGAGCGGTTATACTCAGAAATCCAGATGCGAGTGTGTTCCGTTGGCAAATGATACGCCTATGCTGCCGGCAACGGTTGCTTTAGTGAAGAGGGCTGCGGCAGAGGGTGTGTTCCCGGAGGATTTGTATGAGGCCCCGGAAGAACAGGAGCTGCGGGAGTATTTGCAATTACCGATGCAAAATTCGAAAGTGTTTGCTGAGATTTTGCAGAAAGTGGTTAAGGTAATGTCTAAGCTGGAATTATCCACTATTGATAGTTTTTTCAATACGCTGGTTACCTCTAACTGCTTGGAATTGGGAGTAAATTCTATCTCGGCGTTAGACCCTGCGGATTCTGTGAAAGCGCAACGTGCCACGATAGAAGATTATCTTGATGCTCGAACCGCAGAGCAGGATAAGCGAGAGGAGTTCCTGAAACTTTTTGCTGCGCTGACCGGAGGGAAGGGTACAAAGACGATTTCTCGCTTGGAAGAAGAACTTCGGAACCATCTTTCGTTGTACCGAGAGTACCCATCTGCCGATGCGTGGGCAGATGTTTCCTATTTCGACCGGTGCTGTACCGGTGATTTTGAGGTGCTATCCCGGGCTGAGGCGGAGGAGTGGGAAAAACGGGCGCGGGAGCTTCAAGAGCTGCTGTCGGCTTTTAGTAAGAGTGAGTTCCCGCGCTATATTTATCCCGGGTTGCAGAAGCTTTCCCGGCAGGAGGTTCCGCTTTCCTCCACCTTGGAAACGTGGCTGAAGGACCGGGCTGCTGAGCTTAAGGATGAACCTATGACCGGAACAAGGGAACGGGTGGAGGCTCTTGCGGTGTGGTTGAGGAAGCGGCTTCCTGCTAAGTGCTTGTTTGATGCCCAATCGCGCACATGCAGTCTGTATTCTTTGTTGCGTGATTATTCCGCCGCTTATGAAAAGCGTATTTCTCTTTCTTGCGAGTTTTCATTTGATGATATAGCACGCAAAGCTCGTAAGCTTATGTCTCTCGAATGTGATGATGAGCAGGTGGATGATTCTGCTTATTGCCGGGAACACCTCGCCATCCGCACGGGCAAGAAATACCAGCATTGGATGCTCGATGAGTTCCAAGATACTTCGGATGACCAGTTTGCCACCCTTTCCCCGGTGTTGGAGGTAATAGCAAGCGATGCCGTAGCCGGAGAGCTTTGCTTTTCCTCTTCTTATCCCCGCCCGCTGCCGGCCTCTCTTATTCCATATCATAAGGATGTTAGCTATTGCGTTTCAGAGGGGAGTATTTTTGTGGTGGGAGATGATAAACAGGGGATTTATGGGTTCCGAACCGGAGAAACCAAGGCTTTTGAGCAATTGAAGCATGATGAGGCTTGGAATGTGCCCATGAAAGAGAAAAAACTTGTGAAGAGTTATCGTTCTTCGCCGGACATCATGGGGACAAATGGATTTGTTAATGAGTTATTCCGGAATTTGCAGCCGGTGGAGCAGCGGAGTGCAGGAGAAAGAGCCGTTGATTTGACCCCCTATACCGAGCATGAGAGCGCGAAGGACTTTCCTGGTTATACAGAGGTGCAGGTGATTGCCCGGACGGAGGATGAACATGGCGAGGAGAAAAGCATAAAATCTTGCGCTTATGATGCCGTTTGCCGGGTTATGCGCCGATTAACAGTGGACGGGGAGAGACCCACCAAAGGTATGAGTATTGCCGTGCTTACTCGCACTAACAGCGAGGCGGAGGCTGTGGTTAACCAACTTCGGAACGATATGCCGAAACTCCCGGTGCTGCTGGTAAAGGATTCTCTGGCGGCTACTTTTTGCCCCTTGGGGGAGATGTTGAGCTTCTTCTTCCGCTGGCTGTTGCACCCTCAGGAAAAGGTGGCACTCAATATGGTGAAGGCTTCGTTTATGCGTGTGCTGTTCGACTCCTCCGAGTGTGATAACGAGGTGTGGGAGACATGGAGAAACAATCTCGATGAACTGGGGTATACCTGCGTTTTGCAAGGGCTTTTCCAAAAGCTCCGGCGCGAGGCTTCTTACCGGGCATTGCCGGAAGAACAAAAAAACTCGCACCGGCGCTTAATGCGTATTTGGCTGGATGCTGCCCGCGCTTTTGATGCTACCGGTGCTTCTCTTGCAACGTGGGTTCGGCGTATTTCCTCCCTCAGCTCACAGGGGATGGCTTCTTCTCGCTATGTGCAGGTGATGACGATGCACAAGAGTAAGGGACTGGAGTTTGATGCTGTCATCCTTCCTTTCCTTTCCACGGACGCCGTGGATAACGAAAGCGATATGGACTATTTCCTCTCGCCGGATGGGCACTCTCTTTTGCTCGCTCCAGCCAATAAGGAGGCTCGGGAACAATATTGGCCCGGAGCATTCAGTGGCCTGACAAATGCTTGGAAACAGCGCCGTAGTCGTGAGGCTTACAACCTATTGTATGTAGCGGTTTCCCGCGCCAAATATGCGAACTATATCATTTGCCATGGTGAAGAATTGTTGGAAACGAAAATAAAGAGAAATGGAGAGGTTTCGGAGAACTGGAAAAGCGCATCTCGCTCCATTGGCGGGTTAATTCGCCAAGCCTTCAGTGGTTCCTTAGGCAAACTTTCGGAAGATGAGATGTTAGCATCCATGGGGACGGCAACATGGTATGAATGCATGCCGGATAAAATCATGTTTGTGCCGGAAAGCACCGCTACCGTACCCTTAGGGGCCGCTATTCCACGCCGTAAGAGAGTGAGCCCTTCCTCCCTCGCCTTGGCGGAGAATAAACAAAAACCCGAGCCGAGCGAGAATCCCGCTCCCTTGTCAGCTCTCGGCGAGTCGGCTGCGGATTTCGGAACAGAAATCCACAAGTGTTGGGAAGAAATCATCTGGTGGAATGAACATAGCCCCGAATGGCTCAAGACGGATTTCTCCCGCAACAAGTACCAAGAGGTGGTATATCAAGCCCTGCAGAAGCCGGAAATCCGCGCCCTCTTCACCGCAGCTCCGGGGCAGGTAGCTTATAATGAGCAATCCATAGATGGTGTCGATGATGTGAAAAACGAATGGACATCCGGCACTATCGACCGCCTTGTACTCACCATGGGGGCGGATGGTAAAACGCCTATTTCTGCCCATATTATTGACTTCAAGACAAATCACCCGAGCCCGCGCGATGGTTACAGGGATTTTCAATCTTGGCTGCTCGACCACTACGAAGGACAGATGAAGGCGTACAAACAGCTCATTCACGATGCCTTTGCTCTCCCTTCCCATTCTATTAAGGTTTCTCTTATTTCTTGCCCTTGGGCTGCTGCTGCATGCGCCCTTACTTATGCGGAGGATAAACTGCCGATAGATGATTAAAATAAGAAGAAAAAGGGGCTAATGTGCTTTCCTTTAATCCCGCTATTCCCCATTATTGCGGAGACAATTGTGGGGAATGTTTCTTTTTGGGAGATTCTTTCCTCCATAAGCAATTAGCACATGTGTCCCAAAGTTTCCCGGCTCATAAGGCGAAAGCCCGATGAGAACAGG
>CAYSYD010000102.1:0-7275 GCA_964435145.1 uncultured Akkermansia sp. | reverse complement strand
AGAGCGCAACCTTGCCAAGGTTGATGTCGTGGGTTCGAATCCCATCATCCGCTTTCCAACAAAACACGCATCGCGGATGTAGCTCAGTGGTAGAGCGCAACCTTGCCAAGGTTGATGTCGTGGGTTCGAATCCCATCATCCGCTCTCTCGAAAACCTGCCTCTAACGGCAGGTTTTTTAATTTCTGCATGTCACACTCCCGGCACATATACCCTTGACGAACGGAGCCCTTACAGGAGATAATAAACACGCAACAGGGCGGGCAAATACAGCCTGCATCCCGCAACCTTCATTTCACCATATGAAAAAAACATACTTGATGATTCTGGCAGGGCTTGCCCTCATCGGCGGCACCACCACTTATTGTTTCTCCCAAGGACAGGGCGATACCGCACCGGCCACCGCAGAGACTCCTGCAGAGCCCGCAGACGCACCGACTGTTACCCCGGAACAAGCCAAGAAGACTTTTTCCTACTACATCGGTTACAGCTTTGGACAGCAAGCCTCCGCAGGAGCCTCCACCCTCAGCATTGCTGATTTTGACAAGGATACCTTCTTCCAAGCATTGGACGATAGCCTCTCCAACAAAACCCCGGCTCTTTCCACCCCGGAAATTGAGGCCGGCATGAAAGCCTTCGTCACCGCCCTCCAAGAACGCGAAAAAATTAAAGCAGAGGAAAACCTTACCAAAGGTAAAGCTTTCCAAGAAACCTTCAGCAAGCAAGAAGGCGTTACCAAAACGGAATCCGGCCTGCTCTACCGCATTGTAACCCCCGCCGAAGGCCGTAAATACGACCCTGCCCAAGACGGAGAAAGCGCCCTTTGCTCCATCACCTACGAAGGAAAACTCATCGATGGCACCGTGTTCGATAAATGCGATTCCCCCATCGACATGCAGATTGACCGCGTGGTTCCCGGATTCTCCGAAGCCCTCAAACTTATGCCCATCGGCTCCACTTGGGAAGTCTGCATCCCCTCCGAACTTGCCTATGGGCCCCAAGGTCCCGGACCCATTGGTAACAACTCCACGCTGATTTTCACCATCAGCCTCAAGGACATCAAGAAAGCCCCGGCACCCACCGGCATGCCCATGCAACTCACCCCGGAAATGCTCCAACAGCTCCAGCAGCAAGGCCTGCAAAACACACCCGAGTAAAGCATACACCGGAGGAAACACACCTTCCTTTATTCCCCCTCCCGCGTAACAGGAAAAATCTCCTGTTACGCGGGCTTTTTACTTGCAAATATCCTAATACTCCGTTAGATTAGAGAGTGATGAAAATTCACTTCTGCGGCGCAGCTGAAACAACTACGGGCTCCCAGCACCTGCTGGAAATCAACGGCAAAAAAATCCTCTTGGACTGCGGCATGTACCAAGGCCACCGGGAAGACCAACTCCGCATCAACCGAGACTTCCCCTACTTCGACCCCGCCGGCGTGGATTGCGTCATCCTCTCCCACGCCCATATCGACCACTCGGGCAACCTTCCCAACCTCGTCAAAAAAGGCTTCAAAGGCTTCATCTATGCCACCCATGCCACCCGAGACCTCTGCCAAATCATGCTGGCAGACTCCGCACGCATCCAAGAAAGCGACTGCAAATTCCTCAACAAAATGAGCCTCCGCAAAGGAGGCAACGGCAATGTGGCTCAAATCATCTACACCGAGCAAGATGCAGAACTGTGCCTCCGCCGCTTCATCAACATCGGCTATGAAATCCCCTTCCCCATAGCCCCCGGCATCACCCTCACCTTCTACGATGCAGGCCACATCCTCGGCGCCGCCCAGATTGTACTCGATATTGAAGATGAGGACGATGGCGGCAAACATAAACGCCTCCTCTTCTCCGGAGATATAGGCAGAGGAAACAACGAACTCCTGCAAGACCCCGTCCCCGTGCCGGATGTGGACATCATGCTCATGGAATGCACCTATGGCGGACGCCACCACGAATCCCCCAGCCGTGACGATGAAACCTTCTGCCGCACCATCCGCGAAGCCATGAAACGCGGCGGCAACGTCTACATCCCCTCCTTCGCCGTAGAACGCACCCAGCAACTCCTTTACATCCTCAACCGCGCCTATAAAAACGGAACCCTCCCCAACTACCAAGTATATGTGGACAGCCCCATGGCCGTAAGCGCCACGGAAATTTTCCGCATACACCCGGAATGCTTTAACAAAGAAGTATACCACTTCCTCTTCGAAGAACGAGACCCTTTCTCCTTCGAACAACTCCACATGGTACGCACCATCTCCGAATCCCAAAAACTCAACAACCTCCGGGAAAACGCCATCATCATCTCCGCCTCCGGCATGTGCGAAGCCGGCCGCATCCTCCACCACCTCAAAAACGGCATCGGCCGCCCGAATAACACCGTACTCTTTGTGGGTTATTGCGCCGAAAACACACTCGGCCGCCGCATCATGAACGGCGCACTGGAAGTCCGCATCCTGGGGGATGTATACCCCGTAAGAGCCCGCATCAAAGCACTGGACTCCTTCTCCGGCCATGCAGACCACAACGAACTCCTCCGCTATTTCAGCGCCACCGGGGGCAAAAAAACAAAAGTATACCTCGTACACGGGGAAAAGGAATGCTCCCAAGCCATGAAAAAAGCCCTGCAAACACAGCACAACGGAGAAATCCACATAGCACGCCTTAGCTCCACCGTCAACTGCTGAGTGACGCACTCCGGGCTTGCTGCCCACCCCGCCCCCATATACAATGCAAGGCATGAGAAAAGCATGCCGCCCCTACTTGCTGGGAATACTTCTGGCCACCGCACTACTTTCCTGCGGAGATGGAGCCCCCCAAGGCCACGCCACCCCCCAAGCCGCAAAGGAGCTGGCCGCCATCATGCAAGCACTACCGGAAATGGGCGTAGAAGAACTTCTGGAAACCGGCACCCCGGAAGAAATCGAACACCTACTGCAAGCATTCACACGCACCCCGAATGCATCCCTCAAAAGCACACCCAGCGGCATCACCATGCTGCACCTTGCCTGCCTGTTCAAACAAAACGAACTCGCACGCTGCCTCCTTCTGGATGGCGCAGACCCCAACGCCACCACCGCCGCCGGAGATACCCCACTGGGACTAGCCGTCTCCCTGCGCGGAGCAGAACCGGAAAACACCACAGGCAAACAACAAATAGCCCTCGTCGAAACACTCCGCCAAAACGGAGCCAAACTACATACAACCACCGGCCGGAACGAATTACTCATCAACCACGCCGGTCTGAACTCCCACAGCGAAGAACTCTTCCTCCACCTGCTGGATGCAGGCTGCCCCACGGATGCCACCACCTGCATTATCCCCGCAGCCATGGGCTGGAACACCGCCCTCCGCCGCATGCTTCCTACCCCACAAGGAAACAACACGGCCACACGCAACACCATGCTGGTACAAGCTGCTGCAAACCTCCACGAAGAAACCGTGCAGCAACTCCTAGCCGCCGGAGCAGACCCCAACGCCCGCACCGCCCACGGCACCACAGCCCTGCTGGAAACATGCCTGCACCTACTCTCCCCGGCGGAGGATAACGCAGAGCAACACCACAGCCGCGTCATGTCCATGTGCATCCTCCTCCTCCGCCATGGGGCAGACCCCCACCTCTCCGAAACCCGAATAGAAAACTCCCCCGCCTTCTGCGCCGCGGACATCCTAACCAAAGACCCGGCCAGCCGCCAAATACTCCGCCAAAACGGACTGGAACTCACCCCGCCCCCCATCCACTACACAGAAGGCATCCCCCTCATCATCGCCGTATGCAAAACCGGCATGCTGCACCGCCACCCCGCCCCCGAAAACTTCGCAGCCATAGCAACCATCCTCTCCCCCACAGAGGAAATGTTACACCACCCGCTGTATGCAGAAGCACTCCCCCTCGCCGTAGAACAACTCCACGAAATCGATGCAGCCAAAACCTCCGCCGCAGTAGCAGCCATGCCACTGTGGACCAGCTCCCGGCTCTGGCAAGAACGCCACGGCAACGCCCTTTTGGACGCCTTGCAACACAGCCCCGGCATCGTACTCCCCCCGGAACTTTTGGAATCCATAGCCCTCAAACTCCACCAGACCGGCCAATGGGACGAAGCTGCCACACTCATCGAACTCCTCGCACGCCACCCCCAAGCCCCAAAAAACCTCCAACGCCTCTGCCGGCACACAGCCCCCCCCATCCAAGCCGGGGCCCTCGCCGCAGAACTCCTCCGCCAAGGACTCCCCACCCCTCGGGATGGAGATGTGGAAACCTGGCTCAGGCAACACAACCGCACAGCAAATACACCGCCCCTCCGCAAAGCACTCCTCCTCACCTCCCTCTCCCGCCTGTGGTACGGAGATATGCCCCCCCATGAACTACACGCCATGCTTGCCGCCATGGAAGAAGCAGGAGCCCCCGAAATTGCCGCCCGTTACCGCGCCATAGCCGCCGCACTGGATAACCCCGAAGAACTGGACCAACTCACAGCCGATAGCAAACACTGGAAATTTACACTCGAAATCGCCACCGCACACTTCATCCTCAAGCACCGCGATGCTTTTCTCCCCCCCAAGCCCTAAATTACAGGTTGACACACACGCCTTTTTCCTTTAGATTGGAATGCAGCATGAAGTGGTACCACCCAGCTCTGTACACAATAATGACTCTCTGCGCCGCAACCGCCGCCGCAGCAGAGCCCCCCGTGTCCTCAGCTGTTGACATCCCGCGCCTATGGCAAAACCTCCCCTACCCGCCCCCCGCCACCAATGGTGACACCCTCCTGCTGGAACTCTGCCGCACCGCATCCCTTGCCCCGGAAACAGCCCGCAACCGCCTTCTGCACCCCCTCATCACAAGCATGCTCGCCAACGGCGCAGATGCCCTGGCAGAAAACAAAGCCGGCTGCAATGCCATGTTCTACATCTCCGGCACCCCCCAACTCCTCGAATCCCTCCGCACAGAAAACCTCCTCCCCCCGGAACTCGTCATCCGCATCCCCTACGAAGAAAACCCGCTCCTGCGCTACATCCGCACACGCAACGCCCAAAGCCAACTCGCCACCACCCCCGGTAGCAAAGATTACTTTATCCGCCGCTACTGCACCCCCGCTTATACCCGCGCAGCAGACCTCGTACAGCACTACCTCTCCGCAGAAAGCACCCGCAGCATCCCCCGCGGAGCCCTGGGAGAAGCACTTAACATGATGCACCTCGGCAACCCCGCCGAAGCAGAAAACTACATCAACCAACTCCCCCTCTGGGAACACGGCGAACACTTCCTGGAAGAAATTCCCGCACTCCTCCTCTCCACCCTGCATGGCATGGACTGGCGCGTAGCCCCGGGGCAGCTCCGCCTCGCCCTCCAAAAACTCGCCACCATGCTCCCCACCACTAAAGACGACATGATTGACTGCAACGCAGCCACACCCATGAGCCTCCTCATGGAAATGCTCGTCCGAACAGAAGGAAAAGCAGCCCTGCCGGACCTCCGGCACTACGCCACCGTATTCGACCCCGGAGTAGTCCATGCCGCCCTCATCCAGCAAGTAAAACTGCAAGGCGCCCCCCTCCCCTGGGAACAGCAAGGACTCCCCACCCAACCCACGGACGACCTTACCAACGCACTGCTGGCGGACCACCACCTCCGCCACGCCAACCACCCCGCCCTTACCCCGGACATGCTCCTCCGCGCAGCAGAATACCTGCACACCCACAACATGCCGGAACATGCCACCATTATGGCAAACATGGTGGAAAACAACCACCTCATTACCACCCCGGCAGCCCTACCCACCATTGCAGAACACTACAGCGAACTGAAAGAACAAGCACCCATGGTAACCCTCCTTCGCCTCCTGCTGCAACCCACAGACACGGAGGAACAACAACCATGACCCCATACGGACTCCGCCGAATCCTCGTAAACCCCACCTCACTGCACATCCTCTGTGCCGCCATCGCCCTAGGCTGCTGCATCGCCATTCTGTACCCCGGCCTCTGCCCCCACCAGCACCAAGAAGCCATCCTGCACCATGCAGGCACCTTCCTGCTCGCAAGCATAGGCACCTCCGCCGCCCTCATGCTCCTCTCCGCCGCCACACACATGCTGCGGCTGAGCAACACACGCGCCATCTGGCAACTCATCAAATGGAGCATGGTATGGGGCACCGCCACCCTCTGCTTCCTCCTCCTCGCCATCATCGCAAACGTCCCCCCCCCGGAACAGCAGAAACACGCCACCCCCATCCAAACAACCGATACCCTCCACCCGGCTAAAGATACACTCCTGGGACCGGCCTCCCTCGCCATCCCCATCAACCCCGCAGAACAAGACCACCAACATGTGGCACCCATGCCACACCTCACCCACCTCGAAAACAACCACGGAGAACTCCTGCGCTACTACCTCGACCACTCCCCTCGCTGGACCGGCAGAAGCACCGATGACACCTTCTACTCCAAACCCGGCCACCTCGTCATGGAGCCCCCCACCACCTCCGGCGTACCCGGTCTGGTACACGTCAGCTTCCGCCGCCTCATCGGCGGAGACCGCCTCCCCGAAGGCTACACCACCGTACACCCCGGAGACCCTATGCCCCCCCCGGAAGACGATAAAAACCGCATCCCGGACCTCGCCATAGACCTCGGCAAAGACCATTACCTCCTCCTCGCATGGCGCGGCACATCCCACACCGAAACAGCCTACAAAGCCATCAACGCCGCCATAACCGCCATCGACACACGCCTGCAACCCCTTGCAGAAACCCCCACCCCGGAAACCGCAGAAAAACTCCTCCAAGGCAAACTATCCTTCTCCGGCACAATGCCGGAAATACGCCTCTGCGAGCCCCCCTCCCAAGACGGCACCTACCAAGCAGAAATATACGCCAACCCCGGAGAACCCGGCACCATCCTCCTCTACATCAAAAACATCTCCACCGGCCAAACCCTCCGCCTCCTCAACTGCCCCGCACAACACTCCCCCCACCCGGACGAACAATTCCGCCACGACATCCCCGGCTCCGTCCCGGAATGGATGCACACCGCCTTCAACAGCGACCTCAACAAACTCTTCCCCCGCCACATCCCCCTCTTCGCCATCTGCCGGGGCAAACAACACCAATACTTCGGCGCCGCATTCGAAGTCTGGTTCAAACCATCCGACATCCAAAAACCACGGCGCCTCCTCCTCCGCCGCTGCTACACCGTGCAACCCTACGCCCCCATACACCCACCCCCACACGCTGACGAAGAAAACCCCGCCACCCCCCGGTACTAAAACTTGCCAAG
>CAYSYD010000101.1:0-7783 GCA_964435145.1 uncultured Akkermansia sp. | reverse complement strand
GCCTAGGATTTATCGGCACTTGCGTTCCTCAGAAAAAATCTTTGGGACACATGTGGGAGGCATTCAGCATACGGGGAAAAGGCTTTACAACTCATAGATGATTCGATAGAATCCCCATGAAAAGGGAATGAACCGGAAAACGCACATTCAATATTACATAGCATGCCTGCTGCCATACAGCATTCGGCAGAGGATTCAGGCTCATCTTGCCCGCAGACGCCGGAAGAATGCCGCCCGTTTGGAAGCCCGGCTGGAGGAATTGCGTAATCTTCTGATTTTTTGCCATCCCATCGACCAAGTGCCGGCAGCCACAGGGAAACTGCGTTTGCTGCAACAGGGCAACACGGTACTGATGCACTATTTTGCCCGCTGCTGCGAGCAACACGGACTGCGGTACTGGCTGGACTACGGCACCCTGCTGGGAGCCGTGCGGCACGGGGGTTTTATCCCATGGGACGATGATTTGGATGTGAGTATGATGCGGCCGGATTTCGAGCGTCTTCTGGAGCTTGTACCGAGCCTGTTTCCGGAGGAGGAAGGCTTCACGCATTCCATGCATGCGTTCCTCCAAATCGGATACAAAGGAACGCCGCTGAACATCGATATCTACCCCTACCATTTTTACAAAGAGCCTATTACCCCGGCCAATAAAGCCAAAGTGGATGCGGATGTTACCCGCATGAAAAAGCAGGTGGTCTACATCCCCCCCATCCTCAACATGAGTGATGCGAAGGTGCAGGCCACCATCCGAGAGGAGATTTTGGGCGGGGCGCCTGTACCGCCGGAAAGCGAGCAGCCCGGCATCTTCCTTTCCCCCGCCATTACCTTTACCAAGAATACCGTGTTATCCTACGAGGATATTTTCCCTCTGCGCACGGTGAGCTTCGAGGGCATTCCTTTCCAAGCCCCGAATCATATGCGGAGCTACCTGCAATTTTTCTATGGCGATTACATGGCGTATCCGCCCGCAGTAGGGTATAAGCACCCCTCCGTAGAACACATGGTCAAAACACTTGCCTTCGAAACAGCTGTTAATACCTTTATCGACCGCTACACCCCCTTATCATGAAAACAGTCATCACATACGGAACATTCGATATGTTCCACACCGGCCACCTGCGCCTGTTGGAGCGAGCCAAACAACTGGGGGACAAGCTCATTGTGGGTGTGACGAGTGATGACTACGACCTGACACGCGGTAAATTAAACGTGATGCAGAACTGCCAGGAACGCATGGAAAGCGTGCGCCGTACAGGTTTGGCGGATTTGATTATCGTGGAAGCGGAGGAAGGGCAAAAACAATTGGACATTCGAAAATACAAGGCCGACATTTTTGCCATTGGTTCCGATTGGGTGGGGAAGTTTGATTATTTAAAGGAGGATTGCGATGTAGTATATTTAGAGCGCACGCAGGGAGTATCCTCCACGGATATTCGGAAGAACCGCTATCCCATTATCCGCATAGGCATAGCCGGCAGCGGGCGCATTGCCGAGCGCTTTCTGAAAGAGTCCAAGTACGTAAGCGGCACGGAGGTTTACGCCGTTTACGGGCGCCGGGAGCAACATATTACAGACTTTGCGCACAAGCATGAAATCCCGGTAACAAGCACCGATTACGAGTATTTTCTGGAAGCGGTGGATGCCGTCTACATAGCTGTACCGCACCACCTCCATGCAGATTTGGCTCGCAGGGCATTGCAGGCAGGCAAACATGTACTTTGCGAAAAGCCCATGACACTAACCCAAGCGGAGGCGGAAGAGCTGTACACCCTTGCCCGGCAAAAAGGCTGCATCCTTATGGAAGCCATCAAAACGGCCTATGCCCCGGGATTCGGTCAATTGGTACGTGTGGCAAAAAGCGGTCTCATTGGCCATATTGCCGCAGTGGATGCCGGCTTTACCAAATTAGTGACGAACTCAAGCCTGCGGGAATACGATGCCGCACAAGCCGGAGGAGCCCTTACGGAACTGGGGTCTTACCCCCTGCTGGCCATCGCCAAGTTACTGGGTACCCGACCGGTGGAGGTGCGTTTCCAAACCCTCTCCTCTGCCACCCACCATGTGGATATATTCACCCGTGTTCACTTTACATACCCGGGAGCCGCAGCCACGGCCACGGCGGGTATCGGCGTCAAGCGCGAGGGGGATCTCTGCATCGCCGGCACGAAGGGATACATTTATGTACCTGCCCCATGGTGGAAAACGGAATACTTCGAAATTCGCTCCGAGGACAGCTCTAAATGCCGCAAATACCTCATCAAGTTTGAGGAGGACGGATTGCGGTACGAAATCTCAGCCTTCCTGAAAAAGATAAGCGGGAAAACGGATATCGAAAGCAGCCTGAGCGAGGAGGAATCCGTTTTCATCGTTTCCGTTCTGGAGCAGTTCCGCAAGGGAACAAATGTTCATTACCTTACAGCAGACATATAGGATTGACCCGCCAAGTCCCCTCTGCTAAAATGAGGGTGCTATGATGATTGCCGCACCGCTCGGTTACCTTGTGGCTGCGTTCTTTGCCGTCATGGGGGGAACACAGGCATACTGCTACATGGAAAAAGCCACGGAGGACATGCCCGGAGAACTTTTTATCACCGGGCTTACTCTTTCCCTCTGGCCGGTGGCATTAGCCATGGTGCTGGTGCTGCTCATCCAAATCGGCAGCCAGCTGGATAAGTTGCGCGGCGTCATGTCCATGGTAGCCGCCACGCAAGCCGTGGCGAACCGGCGCAACCCGCACGGCAACGGGAGCGCGGCCAATGCCACCGCCGTGACCGCAGAGATACCACGAGCCATTCCTGTAACGGAGGAGACCCTGCCCCCCGTGCGTACGGCACAGGCCATACCGGTACGGGTGCCACGCCATACCCCCGCCACTGCGAACACCCCGCCCCCCCGCCCGAAGGCTAAGGAAACTAAGGAACCGGAAACCCTCCGCTTTTTCAAAATCGACTAAGATGCCCACAAGCGCCAGAGAAGTGCTGGCCGCCCTCATGCAGCAGTATACAGGGCACCCGGTGCAGCCGCAAGAACTTCTCCCCATTAAGGAGGGAGCTTCCGGGCGCACCATTATGCGCGCCCACGGACTACTGGGCATATACTGGACAGCGGAGCGCGCCGATAACCATTCCTTTTTGCCGGCAGCTCGCGGACTCGCCGCGCAAGGCATACATGTTCCTGCCCTTTTGGGCAGCACATGGGCAGAGCAGGATTGTGCAGCCTGTCTGGTACAGGATTTGGGGCGGCAGGATTTGCTCAGCCTACGGGAAGCCCCGTTAGAGCAACTCCGAGAGGCTTACACGGCAGCCCTGCAAGCACTGGTTCCCTTCCACCGCATACGACCGGATTGGCCGCTGCAACCCGCTTTCGATGCCGCACTTTACCGCTGGGAGCAAGAGTATTTTGCCGAGCATTTTCTTGCCCGCCATATGGGCAAAAATGCAGCGAATTTTCTTGCCCACCCCGCCTTGCAGGAAATGGCTACATGGCTGGCCGGGCTTCCGCGCGTACCCATCCACCGCGATTGCCAAAGCCAGAACATCATGCTGCATGCCGGGGAGGCATGGTTCATCGATTTCCAAGGGATGCGCATGGGGCTGGCCGAGTATGATATAGCCTCCCTGCTGTACGACCCCTACATGGCGCTTCCCGCCGGTCTGAGGGAAGAGTTGTTACAACTCTGGCCGCAGCTGGGCGGCAGAGCATTGGAACCCCATGTGCTGGCAGCCTGCGCCATGCAGCGCCTCATGCAGGCACTGGGAGCCTTTGCAAACATCGGGTACAACCGGCAGCGTGAGTGGTACCTGCAACAAATTTCCCCCGGTGTAGCCGCCTTGCGCGAGGTGGCACTCCAAGCCCCGGAATCATCTCTCCCCGCCGCCGTAGCCGCATGTCTTCTTCCAATACTCGCAGATTAAGCCTTGGTGCCTTGCTCTTCTGGTTCCTCGTGCTGGCAGGTGCTTGGTATGGAGGGCAAAATGCGCTGTACCAAGTGGATACCCGGATATACCGGGAGCTGGGGCATTATGTGCATGGCTGGCCGGAAGGGGAATACCCGCAGCTGCTGCACCCCGGCCAGCAGGCGGAAACAGAAGATGTGTTCACCGAAACACGCCATTGGGAATGCCCGGAAGTAGCCACCGTGGAGCTGCACGATGAGGCCTGCGCTGCCAATTTTGCAGCCCTGCCGCTGGGACCGCAGGATTTAGCCGTCATGCTGGAACGATTGCGCAAAGGCGGCACGCATACTGTTGGGCTTTCCTCCGCGCTCACATGGCAGCAGGAGCCGGGAGCCATGGTGCGGGAAATGCTTTGCCATGTACTGGCGGGGTTTCCCTGCTCCGCCGTGGGACTTAGGGGGCGCACTGCTGCCCAGGCGGATTTTACCCCGGCCATGCTGCGGAATGCCGCCATTCCACAGGAAAACATACAGGGTGATACCTCCGGGCTGCCCTCTGCTAATCGGCCCCTGCCCAATGGATTGGCAGACACCCCGGATGCGCTGAATGTGGTGTGGGCACTGGATTGGCTGCAGGAGGAGCCCCTTACCCACAATCCCTCCGCCGTGGAGGATATCTCCTTCCCGCTTCTTGTGCGTTGGAACGGGGAAATTATTCCCACCTTACCCCTGCGGCTGGCCATGGGGCACACCGGGCTCAAGCCGCAGGACATCCGAGCCATTCCCGGCAAGGAAATTCGCCTTGGAGAACGCAGCCTCCCCATGGATGAGCATGGGCGCATTCGCCTGAGTGAGGGCAGCAGCCGCACACTCCCCTTGGCCGATGTACTGGCTCGGGAAAAACTCCCGCCGGTAGTCATGCTAGAGCAGCCGCCTCCCGGCCGGAATAGTCCCCGGCGTCTCCAGCGCTTGGCACGCACCTTTTCCCAGCTGGCAGGCACTGAAAAGGTGGAACGCACTGGGCACAAGCAAATTTGCGGTGGGCATGCCCTGCGGCAAGTGGAGTGGATGGCCGGGTGGAAAAAGCAAGCACTGGCGGGGGGGATATTACTACTGGCACTGTGGATTCTGCCCTTTTTCCCCGGCTGGTTGCGCATGCTAATCCTCATCATCGTCCCGGCATGGCTGCTCTGGCTGGCGAACCAAGCCTTGCAGATGTCGTACTGGTTCCCCGTGGCGCACGCACTGGCATGGTGGGTGCTTTTACTGGCAGCTTTCCTCTTCCTGCGGCCTGTGGAGAAAGGACTGTTTGGACGCCGCCGTTAATGGGGCGGAAATAGCATTTACCACCGGGGCCATCCATCCACAGCTCGTAATGGTGCAGCCACGCACAGCCCAGAATGATTTGCTCCGAATCCGGACAAAACGACTCGCACACGAGCGCATCCGCCAGCACAAGCCCGCCCAGTTCTAAGCGCGGCACCTTCGTACACTCGCACAAAAAAGCACCACCGGCGGCCGGACTCTCTCCATAGTAAAACAAGTGCGGCAACTGTGGGTATTTCTGCCGCCACAGGCGCCACTGCTCGCGTGGTAGGTACAGCGCATGCGGCGCTCCTGTATCCAGCATGCAGGCGCCCAGCCCGGGCAAATGCAACACTGCATGGAGTGTTCCCTGCTCCAGCGGGATAAAATCCCATTCCGCCCGCACCTCTGCGGGCACGGCGGGAGCAAATGAATGTTCCCCGCGGGCAAGGTGCAAGTGCCACACATAATGCCGCAACACAGGCCAGCCCAGCAAGCCCTGCACCTGTGCATCGTGTGCCGTACAGACCAGCCAACAGGCTTCCTCCAAAGGGGGCAGATGCCGCTGTGAGCATAAACGTAGCGGGCTGGATTCCACCACGTCCGCCCCCTCCGGCGGCGCCCCGAACTTCGCCGCCACATCGGCAAAAAGCATCAGGCCGAATTCTGTACCCGTATCCGCGCCCAAATCCACGGGATGCCCCCGGCACCACATGCGCACCAGCGGCAAATCTGCCGGTTTGCACAGTGCCTGCAACTCCAATTTTCCCTCCCCATACGGTCCGCGGCATCCCCCCGGCAGCACAAGGGGAAAACACAGCAGCAGCAAGAGATGGAACCGGCGCCTCACACCTCCTCTGACAGCAGCAAACGCCCCAACCGTCATGAACGGTTGGGGCGGAAGAAAAACGCATTTTGAAAAAGAACCGTCTTAGCGGCAGAAGGTATCCTCGCAGGGGCAGTCACCCGGCACCCACTTAGCCTTGCCGGACTCGGCAATATGCACAAGCGCGTGGTACGTATCCTCCTCCGCCGCCCCCACAGCCGCGGCCACCTGGGCAGCCGTAGCGGGCGTTTCGGTAAGAGCCGCACCGGCGGAAGCCAGAAGTTTCAGGAACACATTAGCCGCCAGCTTACCGGCCTGCACGCCGGGCTGGTGGTAGGCGTTAATGTGAATAAGGCTGGCATAGAAGCTCACCGCGCGCTCAAAGAGAGCTATGAGCATACCCAGCGTGTAAGCATTCACCGTGGGAATGGAGAGCGTGATGCTCTGGCGCCCACTCTCGGAAAGAGCCTTGCGCGTGCCGCGCAGGAAGCCCTGCAAGTAATCTCCTGCGGTGAAACCGGGTTCCACCTCCACCGTATCCGTGGGAGATTGGCGCACCTCGATAAAGGTAACGAAGAAGTTATTGATACCATCGCGAAGCTGCTGCACATAGGCATGCTGGTCCGTGGAGCCTTTGTTACCATACACAGAGATACCTTGGTGTACCACATTACCCTCCAAATCCAGCTCCTTACCGAGGGATTCCATAATAAGCTGCTGCAAGTACTTGGAGAAGAGAACCAAACTATCCTTATAGGGCAGCACCACCATATCCTTACGGCCCTTCCCCTCCCCGGCGGCATACCAAGCCAGAGCAAGTTTCATGGCCATATTGGCAGCGGTATCTGCCACGCGGGTACGGGCATCCATAGCAGCGGCACCGGCCAGCAAACTATCGATATCCACCCCCTGCAAAGCAGCCGGCACAAGCCCCACCACGGACGTTTCGGAAGTACGGCCTCCCACCCAGTCCTCCATGGGGAAACGCTTAATCCAGCCCTCGCTCACGGCCACCTTATCCAGCGTGGAACCCACACCCGTAACGGCCACGGCCTGCCGGGCAAAGGAAAGCCCCTTACCGGCAAAATACTGCCGGGCACACACCATACCATTGCGAGTCTCCGGAGTGCCGCCACTCTTGGAGATAACCACAGCCAGAGTCTCCGCCAGCGGCAGCGTATCCAGCACGCGGTACATGCCATCGGGGTCCGTGTTATCCAAGAAGCGCATCTCCAAACCTTGGGCGGGCAGCGCATCCGCTACCAGCTCCGGTCCCAAAGCGGAACCGCCAATACCAATCACCAAGCAAGTGCTGAACTTCTTACCATTCGGAGCCAGAACCCGCCCCTCCAGCACATCCGCCGCAAAGGCCTTGAGAGCAGCCAAAGGCTCATCAATCTTTGCACGAAGTTCCGCCGTGGGTGCAATGGCACTATTACGCAGCCAATAATGGCCCACCATGCGGTTCTCGTCCGGGTTAGCAATAGTGCCTCCCTCCAAAGCCGCAATATCCGCATAAGCGCGGTCGATAAGCGGCTGCATCTCCGCCAGAAATTCCGGCGTGAGGGGCAGCTGAGAAAGGTCCATAGAAATCCCCATATCGGGGTAACGCAGAAGCTGAGCAGCGTATTGTTTCATAACGCGCGGCATTATACAGGAAACAGCCCGAGCTGTCCAGTGCTTTCCCCTTCATCTGCGGCATGGGGGGGTCTGTTTCAGATTTGCTGGTGTTTATGTCCGGTCTGGCTCGATACAAT
>CAYSYD010000100.1:0-7783 GCA_964435145.1 uncultured Akkermansia sp. | reverse complement strand
TTCAATCCAAGTCGCAAGGCCCAACTGAGCTTCGGAGATCTCCCTCGTCCTGCTGCGCGCAGGGCGGGGGAGGTTTTTTCTCGGGGGGAGGAGAGGGGATGTGCTTGCACAGGCGGGGTATTTGCGGTACAATGCGGCCGCAGAAAGGGGGCATGCCTATGGAGCAAGTATTCAGAGAAGTGAGCGATGTGCAGGAGGCGCTTAGGCGTTTTTTCGGCTTCGATTCTTTGCGTTCCGGGCAGGAGGAGGTGGTGGAGGCGGTGATGGCCGGGCAGGATGCCTTGGCTATTATGCCGACGGGTGGGGGCAAATCCCTATGCTACCAGTTGCCGGCACTGTGCCGCCCCGGGGTAGTGGTGGTGGTGTCCCCTCTGATTGCGCTGATGAAGGACCAAGTGGATGCACTGGTGGCTCGGGGGATTCCGGCGGCAGCCATCAATTCCTCTCTGGGGGCGGAGGAGTTTAGGCAGGTGATGGCCGCTTTGCGCCATGGGGAGCTGAAGATTGTTTATGTGGCGCCGGAACGTTTCGGACAGGATGGGTTTATGAATGCGCTGCGGGGGCTGGAGATTTCCCTGCTGGCGGTGGATGAGGCGCACTGCCTGAGCCAGTGGGGGCACGATTTCCGCCCGGATTATTTGAGGCTGGGGCGTGTGCGGGAGCAGCTGGGTTTTCCCCAAACGATTGCGTTGACGGCTACTGCCACGGAGCATGTGCGCCTGGATATTCTGCAAACTCTCCGCTTGCAGGAGCCGGCAGTGATTATTAGTGGTTTCGGGCGCGAAAATCTGGATTTTGCCATTACGCATTGCGAGAGCCGGAAGGCAAAGTTTGAGCGTATTGAACAGGTGGTGCGGCGGCGGCGGCAGGGGATTGTGTATTGCTCCACGCGCAAGAATGTGATGCTGGTGTTCGAGGAACTCCGGCAGCGGCAGGTGAATGCGGTGGCGTACCATGCCGGGATGACGGATGAGGAACGTGCTTTTTCCCAGGATGCTTTTGTTTCCGGCCGGGCGGATGTGGTGGTGGCTACAAATGCGTTCGGAATGGGGATTGACCGCTCGGATGTGCGCTTTGTGGTGCATTTTGAGATTCCCGGGAGTGTGGAGGCTTATTATCAGGAGGCCGGGCGCGCCGGGCGAGATGGGGAGAATGCCGTGTGCGAGCTGCTTTTTAACCATGCGGATCTCAAGACTCAGGAGTTCTTTTTTGAGGGGAGTAATCCCCCTATGGCATTGATTCGCAGTTTGTATAATTTGCTGCGTTTTGAATGCCACCCGGAGAGCCACGAGCTGGTGCTGACGGTGGATGCCATGACGGAGCGGCTCGGTAAGGATACTAATCCCATGGCGGTGGGTACCGGGCTTTCCTGCCTCATCCATGCCGGGGCGGTGGAGCGGTTTGATATTCCCGGTTCATTGGCAAAAGGTACCCGCGTGCTGCACCCGGAAATCAATTTTGAGAGCCTGAATATTGATGCCGCCCGGCTGGAGGAAAAGGCCCGCCGCGACCACCAAAAGATAGAGGCTATTACGCGTTATGCGTATTCCGGCGGTTGCCGCCAGCAGTGGATTCTTCATTATTTTGGCGAGGAGGGTTCCGCCCCTTGCGGGCATTGCGATGTTTGTGCGGCGGATTCTCGGGAATGGGAGGAGCTGCAGGGGGAGGATTTGGTGGTGGTGCGTAAGGCTTTGGCGGGGGTGGCGCGTGCTTCCCGCAGGAATGCGGCCGGGGAATGGGAGGCTATTTACGGGCGGGGAAAGATTATGGATATGCTGCGAGGAGCGAAAAATGCTTCTATGCACCGTTTCCTTACCTCTCTGTCCACATACGGTATACTCTCGCATTTGACGGATACGAAGCTCAAGGCTCTTTTCCGAGCCTTGCAGGAGGCCGGCTTGCTGCAAAGCTCCGGCGGGGAGTTGCCTTTAATTACGCTTTCTGCCAAGGGGGAGGAGGTGATGCAGGGGCGCTGCCCAGCTTGCCTTTCCCGCAGGGTGTGGAGCCTGCCTGCTTGCGCGCCGGAGAGTGCCAAACGCCGCCGCCATACGGAAAATATGCTGCAAAGTATGGGGCTGGGGCAGTTGGATAAGGAGTTATATAAGCGCTTGGCGGAGTTGCGCAGAGATATTGCGGAGGAGTACAATATGCCCGTGTTCCGCGTGCTGCAAACGGAGACGCTGCGCTCCATGGCTCGGGTGAAGCCTACTACGATGGAGGCTGCCTCCCGCTTGAAAGGGGTGGGGCCATGGGTGCGGAACCATTGCCTCCGGGCTTTTGTGGAGCTGATTCAGGATTACGAGGGCGTATAAGGGGCCCCGGTGGCTTCCGTGTGCAGCCAGCCGGGCAGCAGGTGCTGCTGCCAAAAGGTATAGTGGGGAGAGGTGGCTTCCTGTTCCATGCGGGAGCTTGTCATGGCAAAGGGGTATATTTGCACGGGGATGCTGCGCTGCCCGGCAGCAAAGGCTTCTTCTACGAGGGTGTAGATTTCCTCTATGCGGGCATCTGTCATGGCGAAACAGCCTGCGGATTTTTCTCCTCCGTGAATCATAATCAAACTGCCGGTGCGCCCCAGCCGGCGGTCGTAGGCGTTGGGGTACCCGATGTTGAAAGAAAGATGGTAGGCGCTGCGGGGGTTCAGCGCTGTGGGGAGTACTTCGTAAAAGCCTTCCGGTGCTTGCATGTCCCCCTCCCGGGTTTTGGGGCCTAGGGTGCCGCTCATGCCTGCAATGGGGTAGCAGCGGAATAGCTGCCAGCCGCCCTCCCCCTGCCGGAGGTGCAATTCCAGCAGCCGCTGCTCTTTCACAATGCGCAGAAAGACGGCTGCACCCCATAAATGCCCCAGTTCGCCCTGCACGCGCAAGCGGGCGGCTGCGGGGCGATTTGCTGCATCGGTATCCATGGAGGGATGAAAAAAACGGCATCCTGTGCAGGGATGCCGGGGAAAGGAGTTAGGGTTTTTCCTCTTTTTGAGGTTGCTCCGCAGGCGTTTCTGCTTTTTCCGGGGTGGGTTCCGCTTTTTCCTCGGGCTTGGGAGCCGGGGTGCTTTCCTCCGTTTTCTCCGCTTGGGGGGTATCCTTGGCGGGGGCTTCCTGTGCCGGTTTTGCAGCATCGGTCTTGGGTGTTTCCGGAGCAGCAGGCGGTGCCGGAGGAATCGGCATGGGGGGAACCTTGGGCGCTTCGTGGGCGGATTTTGCCGCCGGGGATTCCGGCTTGGCTACACTATCGCCGGCGGGGATGATTTGGGGCTTTTTGCCGGGGCTATCCGCCAGAGGGGTGGTTTTGGCTTTGGGTTCTTCCGGTTTTTTCTCCTCGGACGCGGGAGCCGGGGCGGATTCGCTTTCTTTCTTCTCTTCTGCTGTGGGGGCGGGCGTGGCTTTCTTTGGGGCCGGAGTTTTGCTGCCGGGGGTAATGAATGTCTCGAAGAAGGACATCAGCACGGCATAGATGAGGAAGAAGGCTCCCGGTACGGCTGCAATAATCCAAGGTGCTGCTTGAATCATATGCAGTGTTTCCGGCATGGCCGGGTCGGCACTTTCTGCCCACAGGGTGGTGGCGTAGCTAAGCAGCTCCGTGCAGCCATACCACAGCAGGTAGCTGACGCCGGCGGTAATGGCCACCCGCAGGGAGGCTGTGGCGCACAGCCAGCCTGTGGCAAAGATGAAAAGGGTGATGGCGATGGCGATGGGATAGCTCAGCGGCATTTGCAGGCACTCCAGCACAAGTGCATTGTCCCGCAGTACTCCGGGTACACTGTACGGTACGCCGATAAGCAGGGTGATGCCGCTGGAAAGCAGAACCAGAATGGCACCGCAGAACAGGATGTTCCACGCTGCGTTCAGCATGCGCACAAAGGCTAATACTATGAGCAAAATTGCCGTGAGTGTGAACCAGTTGCAGGAGGTGCCCAGTGCTGCAACGGATTGCCAGCTATCGGCTTGCAGCAGAATGCCCGATGGTGCATCGGCCGGGGCGTTAACATAAATTGCCGCTACAGCCAGAAGTACGAGGCTGCACACCAGGCGGAAGAGAATACCTAATGCCTTCATCGCCGTGTATTCTAGCGCATCATGCTCCGTGGCGTCAAGGGTTAAATGGAAGTTTTGGAGTAAAAAAACTGCCGTCCCGCAGGACGGCCGTTTGGCACAAAGGAGGATTTTTTCCCGTTATTCGGGCAGGCACTCGCCGGAGACCATTTCTTCCATGGTTTGGCGGCGGCGGATGATGCTCCATTTATCGCCATCCACCAGAACTTCTGCTGCCAGCGGGCGGGAGTTGTACGTGCTGGACATGCTGAAACCGTATGCCCCGGCACTCATTTCCGCAAGGATTTCCCCGGGTTTCACATCGGCCATGGTACGGTTTAGCGCTTGGAAATCCCCGGATTCGCAAATGGGCCCCACAATGTCGGCCACGATGGTATCCCCGCGGTGTTCCCGTACGGGCCAAATCTCGTGGTAGCCTTCGTACAGAGCCGGGCGGATAATGTCGTTCATGCCGGCATCTATCATCTTGAATGTTTTGGCTTCTCCCTTTTTCTCGTACACGCAGGTGGTGAGCATGGCGGCGGCATTGCCCACAAGGCGGCGGCCGGGTTCCAGAAGAATCTTGAGCCCCAGCGGTTGCAACAGGGGAATAAGTGCTTCCGCATAGCCGGTGATGGTGATTTGCTCCGGGTGGGCAGTCCACCACGCCTCCTGCCCGGAGGCCAGGCAGCCATCGTATATAATGCCGATGCCGCCGCCGATGGACCAAAATTCGATTTGGTACAGCTCTTTGAATTTTCGGACAATGGGAGCCACTTTTTCCACCGCCATTACGAAGGGTTTTATATCTGTAAGCTGGGAGCCGATGTGCATTTGCAGACCCTTGATGCGCAGGTGCGGCATTTCTGCGGCAATGGTGGCGTACACTTCCTCGATGCGGGAAATGTCTATGCCGAATTTGTTTTCGTTTGTGCCCGTGGTGATGTATTTGTGCGTGTGGGCATCCACATGGGGATTCACGCGCACAGCCACGGGGGCGGTGAGCCCCATTTCCCCGGCAATGCGGTTAATTTCCCGAAGTTCGTTCTCGCTTTCGCAGTTAAAACAGTATATGCCTTGCTGCAAGGCATAGCGAATTTCCGGCTCTGTTTTCGCCACGCCTGCATAAGTACACCGGGCGGGGTCTCCCCCGGCGTTGATGACGCGCCACAGTTCTCCCCCGGATACGATGTCGAAGCCCAGCCCTTCGCGTGCCACCAGATTCAGGATAGCTTTGTTGGAACATGCTTTTACGGCGTATGCAATGTGGGTATCCAGCGGTGCCATAGCCTGCCGGAACTCGGCCAAATCGTCCGCAATGGTCTTTTTGCTGTATACGAATACAGGTGTGCCTACGGCCTTGGCGATGTCTTCCAGCTTAACGTTTTCGCAGTACAGAGAACCGTTTTTATAAGCGAATGCGTGCATAAAGGGGTGTTTTTATTTTTTTGTTGAAAAGGGGTTGGTCGGGGTGTTTTCCCGCAGCGGAGCATCGTCCACAATGGTGGCCATCCACGATAAATCCCGTGAGTTTTCCAAGGCCAGCTTGATGAGTACGGTGATGGGCATGGCCAACAGCATGCCGCACGGCCCCCACACCCAGCCCCACAGAAGAACGGATAATAATACCACAGAGGTGGCAATGCCGAATTGCTTGCCCAAGAAAATGGGCTCTATCCCATTGCCGATGGCAAAGTTAATGGCCAAATATGCCCCGGTGATGATGAAACAATCCCCCCAGCCACCCATGAGCAGGGCAGTGAGAATGGGCGGGATGGCGGCCACAATGGAACCTATGGTGGGAATGTAATTAAGCACATAGGCTACCACACCCCACAAAAAGGCAAAAGGTACATCCATGGCTGCGCAGGCCCACCATGCCAGAAGACCGGTGCAGGCACTGGCAATGGTCTTGATGAAGAGATAACGCTGAATGCCCCGCAGAGCCCGCAGAAAGTCCTCCTTGCCCTTGGAGCTGTTAGGCAGCCGCCGCAGGTTGCGCATAAACAGAGGTGCCTCTCCCAGCATGAAGGTCATGAGTACCAATACGAGCGTGCAAGTACTCATGAAAGAGACGACTTGCCCCGTAAGTGCTTGTGTGACGGAAATGACCTGCTGTACATCGAACAATTGCTGGGGGGAGCTTACAATGGCGCGTGCCTGTTCCTCCAGACCGAAATTGCCCAGCCAGTGCATTAGTTCGTTGTATTTTTCCGCCAGCCGCACGGTGAAATCGCCTTGCAGGGTGGCTTTCATATCGGAGGCAAGAAAATTAATCAGGCTGATGATGCCGAAGAGGATGCCTCCATCTGCCGCTACGGTGGCTGTTACTGCCAGCCAGTGCGGGAAGCGCAGGTATTTTCTCAGTAGGCTGGTAATGCTGTAGCTGATAATGGCCAAAAAACCGGCCATCAGAATCGGCAGGAGCAGCCCCTGTGCCTGTTGCAGCCCATACAGAAGGACAACGGCGCATGCTCCTATAAGGAGGAAGCGCGCACCCTCTCCCATGCCGGGGGTGCTGCGGGGGACTGGTAATTCTGGTGTTTCTCTTTCCGGAGAGTGCATAGTTTGTGGGGGATTTTACACTCCCAGAACGCGAATTTCAAGCAGAATGGCGTGTTCTGCGTTAAAAAACGATACCATTCCCGGAGAAAGAGGTGCTGCCTCTTGTCATGTTGTAAAAAAAACTTGCCTCGCGGGGGTGTTTTACGCTACCATTCTGCCGCACGCTTCTTTATTCTGCAAGCTCTCGGATGGGTGGCAGAGCGGTTGAATGCAGCGGTCTTGAAAACCGCCGAAGGTTTGCGCCTTCCGTGGGTTCGAATCCCACCCCATCCGCTTGAAAAATATGCGGATAAATCCCCGGCATTGCTTATGGCTTATGCCGGGGATTTTGCTTTTCTGCTTTGCTTTTCCTGTAAGCCAGAACGCTGTTGGTAATGGCGCCGAGGAGAAGCAGAAGGTCGTCTATTTGCCCGGGGCCGATAAGGGCATCCGGAATTACATCGATGGGGACAATGAGGTAGAGGATGGCAAGAATGCAGAGAATGAGGCTCAGCTTGCCACGCATGTTCCCGTTTTTCAGGCTGTTCAGGATGTGGATAAGGGTGGCGATTTTCTTGTTCATGAGGAGGAATTTGCTCCGAAGAGGATAATTCCGAATGGGGGTAAAGGCAAGTCTGCACATAGGCAGTAATCTGCCTTGCTGTAAAAAAAAAGAGCAGCGTGGGAAAATGAACTTGACATATGCGCTTGCTGGCTTATACTCACAGTTGTTATTCCGCACAATCGTTTTATGAAAACTCTTTCTATTCTCTCTCTTGCAGTCCTGATGGTCGCCGTGGCTCAGGCCGCTCCTGCCGTTCAGCCGAAGGATCTCTCCGAGGATGCGCTTCGTGGTGTTGCCACGGAACGCCAGAAGGCTAGTTTGGATGCTTACAAGGAGGCTCTCGCTAAGGCTGATAAACAGCGTGCTGATGCCATGAAGGATGCTCGCGAGGTAACGAAGCGCAACAATAGCGGCATGCTTAAGACTATCCAGAAGCGCCAGCTCAATACGATGCTTCCTCCCTGCGAACGCGAGCCCGAGGCTCCGCGCGAGGATAGCCGCTTCCGTGTGCGCTATTAATTCTCCCTTTTTTTGAAAAATCTCAGGAACCCCGCAGCTAGCGGGGTTTCTGCTTTTTACCCGGAGGCGGGCAGGGGGGTCTGTTTCAAATCTGCTGGTAAAAACTGGTAAAATAGAGCATTCATGAGAG
>CAYSYD010000099.1:0-8201 GCA_964435145.1 uncultured Akkermansia sp. | reverse complement strand
GAAAATTCAAATTCCACAAAAATTGGGCTTGACCCCAAAAATTGGGCTTGACCCAAAAATTGGGCTTGATCCAAAAACCCTCTAACGCACTGGTCATTAGAGGGTTACATTATTTATACACGGGAAGAGATTCGAACTCCTGACCAACTGTGTGTAAGACAGCCGCTCTACCACTGAGCTACCCGTGCGTGCGGCGGCAGTGTAGCAGAGATTTACCGGAATGGCAAGAGTAAAATTGAATGAAAGAGAATTTTTTTTGTTTTATGACACCGCCTTCGGTACTTTCCGTTTGCGGGAGGGGGCGTATCTATGGTAGGATGAGGGGGTGAGATGTAGTCGTCTTAGCAGTGTTCTGCTTGCTCTGCCCCTGCTTGGGGCGGGGGAGGAGCTGCCCTCCGGGCACGAGCAGCATTGGGATGCCAAAGCCACGCCTATTTCCTTGCGGTGCGGGCGTTGTCATGCCAAGGAGTACCGGGAATGGGCGGGAAGTGACCACGCATGGGCATGGAGGCCTGTGGCGGCGAGGCTCGATGAGGCCGCCTTCCAGGGGCAGGTGGTGGAGGCACATGGGCACAAATTGCAAATGCTGAGGGGTAAGGAGGGGGCGTTCATTATGCGGGATGCGGATACGGGGGAGGTTTTCCCGGTGAAGGCGGCTATCGGGCGGCGGCCATTGGTGCAGTATACAATTCCGTGGAGAGATGGGGGCATGCAGGTACCTAGTGCGGCGTGGGACCCCAGAAAGGGGGAGTGGTTCGATGTGTTCCGGGATGATGCTCGCCAGCAGGTCAACGGGACAGCAGAGCGCTGCAAGGGAGATTGGGGCCATTGGCAGGGGCGCGGGATGAATTGGGATGCCCAGTGCGCATGGTGCCATATGAGTGGGTTCCATAAGAATTATCAGGTGGAGGCGGATCGCTTTCAGGCTACATGGAAGGAGCCGGGGGTTACATGTATCCAATGCCACAAGGCGGGGGATGCCCCGGCGGGGGATGGCTGTCTGGTGGTACCGGAGTATCGCAAGCCGGCCGCTGTGCTGCAGGATGACAACTGTGCATCCTGCCATGCCCGCCGTGAGGAGCTGACGGATGATTTTTCCGTAGGGCAGCGTTTTGATGACCATTTCCGCTTGGAGCTGCCGCTGCTGCCGGGGATTTTCCACCCGAATGGGCAACAGTTGGAGGAGGATTACTGCGAAACGAGCTTCCGGCTCAGTCGCATGGGGCGCACCGGGGTAACTTGTTACGATTGCCATAACCCGCATACGGGCGGGCTTACGGAGAGTATGGAGAATGACCAGCTCTGCCTGCAATGCCATGCAACGAATAAAATAGTCAACGGGGTGATGGCACCGCAGGTAAAGCGTAGCCGTCTTTGCGGGTCCGATACGCCCAACCGCTGTGTGGATTGCCATATGCCGGAGGATACTTACATGGGGCGCGACCCCCGCCGGGACCATTCCCTGCACTGGCCGGATCCGCAGCTTAGCAAGGAAATCGGCTTACCGAACGCTTGCCAAAATTGCCACAAGGATAAGGATCATGATTGGGCGGCCGCATACTTGGCTAAGCGCTATGGCGCCAAAATGGAGAAATACCGCCCCCGCTTCCGCGCCGTGCATGCCGCTATGAATGGTAAGGGAAATGTGCCGCAATTGCTGGAGGTTTATGATAAAGAGGAAATCCCCGCATGGCGTGCCACCATATTAGGGCTGCTGGCGCGTATGCCCATTACGCCGGAGGTGCAATTGCGGGCCATTGCTGCCACGCAGGATGCGGATGCACTCGTGCGGGCAGCGGCGGTGCAACTGCTCGGGGGGGAGCATGCGCAAAAAGCGCTGGGGGATGATACGCGAGTGGTACGCCAAGCCGCCGGGTGGAGCCTTTTCCCGCACCTGCCGACCGGCCACCCTGTGCAGGGGGAGATGGAAGCCACCGCCCGGCTCCAGGGAGACCAGCCCGGCGGAGCCATGCAGCTGGCTATGCTGGCCTCTGCCAAGGGGGATTCTGCCGAGGCTGAGCTACAATACAAACGAGCTATTGAGCGAGACCCGGCCACCCCCGTGGCGCGTATGGATTACGCCGTATTCTTAGCCCGGCAGAATCGTCTGCTGGAAGCCCTCCGGCAGATGCTCGCATGCACTGCCGCTCACCCGGAAAACGCGGAGGCACAGTACCGCCTCGCGCTCATTCTGCTGGAAACCGGCTACCATCCCGCTGCCCAAAAAGCAGCAGAAAAAGCACTCCGGCTGGAGCCGAATCACCAAGGCGCACAGCAAATATTACAATACCTCCGCCGGAGGCACTAACTCCCCCCCTTCCCCATTTATCTCAAACGTATGGATACCTCCGATATTCTTCTGACAGTACTGGGCGTCCTCATTGCTGCCATCATCATCTTTGCCATCTTTAAGGGGATTATTAAAATGATTCTGCTGGCAGCCACCGTCATCAGCTCCGTGGCGGCGTGGATATTTCTGCAAAAAAACGGTTTTACCTATCTGGCATTCATTACAGACACGCCTGCTCCATGGATGGTGCAAGCATTGGCATGGGGGGCAGCCATCCTCATTTTTGTTGTCTTTTTCCATGGCATGGTATGGTTTTCCCAGCTGTTCTCCTTCCGCAAGAGGGTGGGGGCGTGGGGGCTGCTCACCACAGTACTCATGAGTGCCCTCATGCTCTGGACTGCCACGGTGGGCATATGCTACTATGGAGATGTTTGCCGCATCCGCTATTACCACGAACTGGCAGAATCTCAGCAAAAAGGCACCCCGCAACCTGCTATGCCTTGGTTTACGAAGGTGAAGGAAACCCTACGAAAATCACCATACACCGGCTGGCTCGCCTCCATCGACCCCATGGAAAACCCGGCTCAGACCAATCTGGCCTGTTTGGTCGCCTTCGGATGCACACTGGATGAGCCCACCTTCACCCAATTTTACAACACCCACCTCACCACACGCGGCATTCCCCAGCCCACGCGGCTTCTCGCTCTTTTCCGGGACCCCGGCTTACGCACCCTCGTTAAAGAAGGCCACTTCGTTACCCTGCTGGAAAACGAACACCTCAACACCGTACTCCGTTATCGAGATACAGAGGAAAAAATGCGTTACATCCTCTAGCCCTGCTCTACCACCATGGTTTCCTGGGACATCGTCATCGCTCTGATGATTATCAGCTTCACGCTGCCCTTCATCTTCCTGAGAACCCAGATGCGCAGCACCAGACTCCGCATCCGCAGCACCTCCACAGAGCTGCAGCATACCCAAAGCATGCTGCACGAAATGGAACACCATTTGCAGAAAGACAAATCCCTCTTTTTAGAGGCTCTGGGAGTCCCCTTTTTACTGCTTCGCCCCTCCGGGCGCATCGTCATGGCCAACACCCAAGCCGGCCAACTGCTCCATGTGGATAGCAGCTACCAGATGAACCTCATCCGCATGCTCCCGGAATCCCCGCTCCGCCGTTTCATTACACGAGCCGCCGCCACCGAGGAGCAAATGGCGGAAACGCTCCGTGTTCCCCACCACACCAACGGAGAGAGCGTCTACATGGCCACCGCCACCCCCTTAGGCAACAAAGACCGCCACATCGGCATCGTCTTTCTGGATGTGACAGAAGAACACAAAACCCAAATCATCCGCAGGGACTTTGTCGCAAATGCGTCCCACGAACTCCGCACCCCCCTCACCCTCATCCAAGGCTACTTGGAAACACTGTTGGAAGATCCGGAAACAGCAGCATCCCCCGACCAGCGCGAACGTGCCCTCCGAATCATGAAAAAGCATGCCGACCGCATGACCCGGCTCGTGGCAGACATGCTCACCCTCTCCAAGGTGGACTCCTCCACCGCCTACCTCAAGGAAGAGAACTTTGACCTCTGCCAACTTGTGGAGGAAGTACGCCTGCATCTGGACAGCCTCCTCCGCCACCAAGGAGCCACCCTCACCATCCGGCTCTCCACCACACCTTTTCCCATGCGCGGGGATCGCTTTTACTGGTCGCAAATCCTCTTCAACCTATTGGAAAACGCGCTGAAAAACAACCCGGAGCCCGGCTTGCAACTCCGCCTCCAAGCGCAGCAGCTGGAGGATGGCAGCCTCCGCATCTCCGTGGAGGATAACGGCATAGGCATTCCCAAAAATGCCATACCCTTTATTTTTAACCGCTTTTATCGGGCAGACCAAACAGGCAAAATCAAAGGCACCGGTCTCGGGCTCGCCATTGTCCGCCATGCGGTGGAAGCCCACAGCGGCATCATCTCCGCCGAAAGCATCCCGGGACTCCGCACCGCTTTTACCATCACCCTGCCCGCACCCCGTCTCACCACCTCCTCTATCCCCCCTGTTGCAGAGTAGGACTTCCTGCCTCATGCCAGCATGAGCGCATCATGGTTTAGGAAGCTCAAACCCGCCTCGTTTAAGGAAATCTCGAAGCAATTTATCGAATCGGATGCTTACCATGAGCGCGGAGATTTTCTTACCCGCAACAGCGCCGAAATATTCTGCCGCTTTCTGACCATCAACTGATTTCTTTAACTTCTCGAAGCGACCATACTCATTGATATTAGCATCGGTAACTTTAACAGACATCATCGTACGCAAGAGCCCCTCCTCCAAGCCAAAGAGCGATGCAAAGCGGTGAATCCGGTCATCCTGAGCCTTTGCCATGTACTCTGTTACATAGTCACGGAACGTCTTACCCTCCTCGGGCATTACATCACCGCGCAGAATATCATTAAGGAAGATGTTGGCGTACTTCTGCTCCTCCTGAGTCAGAGATGCGAAAGTCTTGTGCAATTCTTCCTTGGCTCGTTCCAGCTCGAACGCAGCAAGCCCCCCCTGAGTGAGTATTTTCCTAAACTTCTCGAATCGAGAGTTCATGTACTCATTATCAATTGCTCCGGTTTCAATTGGGATGGGGAATCCGGGAATATCGTAGGGAACTTCATCGGAACTACCACCGCCGCCGCCACCGCCGCCAAATAACTCATTGTAGCGAACCAGAAGCACATTGTATGTTTGTTCGTCCAGCTCAACCTCGACAGTATATTTCTTGTTGGTCTCGGGTTCCGTGAATGAGTACGAAAGTTCGTTCCAACCGAACCCCTGAATCTGAGCGGCTTCCAGACAATCGTTCAGCTCTCTGAAAAGCTTGGCGAACTTCTTACACTCAGAAGAATCTTCCGGTAAGCTCATAAAATCACTTATCCCGGCATCCTCAAAAACCTCCTTAATACTCTGATATAGCGCATTGAGTGCTTCCAGATTCTTATTCAGCTTCTCCACAAACAAGGCAAGAGGCTTATCCCCGGAATAAAGCTTAACGGCTTTCTGCACATTTTGCTCCATCGTATGTGGGCGTCTGTAATAGCGGATTGTACCAAAAGGCTTTTGAATACCAAAGAGTCGATTGGTGCGAGAGAACGCCTGAATGATATTCTCATAGTGCAACACTTTATCCATGTACAATGTGTTAATCCACTTAGAGTCAAAACCTGTCAACATTTGGTCAACAACAATAAGTAAATCAATCTGTAGCTCCGGCGTGCGTTCGATTCGCTCGTATGGCTTCTTGTGTGCAAGCCTTGCCGCGATGTCTTTCTTCATCTTGGCAAAGGTTGGAATGGTAAAATCGTGACCGTATCTCGCATTATAATCCTCGATAATCTCAACAAGTCCTTTTTCCTTTTCAAGCCCGGTGCCGTTGTTATCGATATTCGGGTCAAAAAGAGCTGTAATTTTCAGCCAGGGAGCGACCTCTTTCAACCGACGATAGTATTGTATGGCCTCAGCAATACTGCCCGTGGCAAAGATAGCATGAAACTTGTTGTTGTGGCTCAACGTAATCCAATTATCAAGGATATCCTGCACGACTGTCTTTTGATGTTCCTCGCACTCATATTGACAGTCTGGCAAATAGTCTTCTATTCCCTTAACGTAGTCTCCGTTCTCATCTTCTGAGCCATACATGGGCATGCTCATGTACCGCTGGAAAATCTCGGCCTTTTTGGGGTCGCCATAAGCCTCTGCCACCGTCGAAGCCTTTGCTTTTTCAAGAGCCACGGCTTCTTTCAAGTCCTTATCTTTATATGTCAGAACCTTATACGGGTCAAAGCCCAGAACGTTTTTATCACGAATACCATCCGCTATGCTGTAGCGATGCAGATTGTCACCAAAAACATCGGACGTCGTATTGGATTTTTTCTGATTCTCCTCCTGAATCGGTGTCCCGGTAAAGCCAAAGAAAAGAGCTCTGGGGAATGTTTCCTTAATAACGCGAAGCATCTCTCCAAAGGTGGAGCGATGACATTCATCCACAATGAATACGATACGCTTCCCACTTATCAAAGCAAGGTCGGCAGCCTTTAGGTCACCATCTGCCTCGTCGCGAATGTTGCTCATCTTTTGGATGGATGTCACAATGAGCGTATCAGAGGGATTATTGCTCTTGAGCTTCGTGACAAGCACCCCGGTATTTTCGGTAGCCTGCACATCCTGCGCATCATCGGCAAATCCCCGGTATTCCTTGAGGCTCTGTGTCCCCAGCTCAATTCTATCCATCAGGAAAATCACCTTATCCGCATCTTTAGAAGATGCAATAAGCTGGGCAGACTTAAAAGAGGTCATCGTCTTACCGGATCCGGTCGTATGCCAGATGAAACCGCCTCGCTGGTTCTTTTCGTCCCACTTGGTCGTGGCCACTGCGTCAGAAATGGCATTGGCTGCATAGTACTGGTAACTCCGCATAACCTTGAGGATGCCGTCCGAATTGTCTGCCACCGTGTAGAAGCCAATGAGCTGGTGCGCCATCGGTATCGACAAAAGAGTAGAAAAGATTGTCTTCCAGTCATTTATCGGTTCATTATTGAAATCTGCCCAATGGAAATAATAGTCCTGATTGAACTTGCCCTCCACTCCGGGATTAGCAAAATACACCGTTTCTTCGGGGTTCATGGCTACGAATATCTGCACTAACGAGAACAAGCCGCTGAACAAGCCCTCAGCTGAGTATTTTTCAATTTGTTGACAAGCCTGGCTGACAGGTACGCCGCTCCTCTTGAGCTCAATATGGATAACCGGCATACCGTTTATCAGGAGTATCAAATCACCCCGGCGATTATTGAGCATCTTCGACTTAGCAGAGAATCTAGGCTGTTGAACAATCTGGTATCGACTTTGCCCCGCTGCAATTTCACGGCGGTCGTAGATTTTCAATGAGACTGTTTTACCGAAGTGTAAAGCGTCATCAGGATTATCGCGTACTATCGATACATAGTGGCCGTTGATAAAGCCGTTGAGTTTCAACGGTGTTTTGAGCCCCACCAATTGCTCAATAATCCGCTGCATCTCCCCCTCTGTAAGAGGATAATCGTTCAGTTTGTCGATTGTCCTGTTGTTTTCGAAGAGAATATCTGCCCAATTCCGAATGAGCTCTTTCTCAGTATAGTTTTTCAGGACAGTCTTCTCCCAGCCGTTCTCAGATAATATCTTGATGGCGGCCTCCTCAAACTCTGCTTCATTCTTGAATGCCATAGTGAACTTTCCTAGGGTAAAACTGCGGTAACTGAAAGACTATAACATGATTCTCATTTTGACTCTATGCGTTAATATGATGAATTACGCTCAGAAGCCATGGCGGAATATTTCTCTCCCTTTCGTCTTTTTCGTCTATATGATATCCATGCCATACAAAATCCGAATGCCTCTTAAACTCCACCAACTGCCCTTCTTTGATATCATAAGCCCAAACCTGTCCATCTTTCTGACCAAAAGCCAAATGTAATAGCTCCTGAGCTTGTTCTTTTGTACATTTCAATGGTGAAATCTTTCGCCTATTCTCGTATCGTACTTCCTTTCTACATTCTCCATGCTTGGAATTCAGCTCGAACACCCTTTCCGGGTAACGTTTTTTAGACAAATAAAAAGCTATCTCCTTAACATTCAAATTTCTGATATCAAGCGTGTAAGGATACGTTCTTCCCTCATCACAACTAAAAGCAATTGAGTTATCATCCACAGATAAGGCTGATGCATTAATCAGCAGCACTACCTGTTTTGTTGATAGACTGCGTTCATAGGCGGCTTCTGTAACTATGTTATCTGTCAGCCGACATCCCATAACATCAATTTGAAAGGAAGATTCAGAACTTCTATCTTCCTCCCAGCGCATAGCATCGGAATTTAAAAATGCTGCTTT
>CAYSYD010000098.1:0-8207 GCA_964435145.1 uncultured Akkermansia sp. | reverse complement strand
GTCGGCTTGGGGGTAGCGGTAAAGGCGAACATGGACACATTGCTCTGCTTGCCAATACGGCGTACCTCATCAGCAATCATATCTTCGGCATCAGCATAGGCTTCCTGTTCTCCCGCCCCCAGAGCCTTGGTCACAGCCTGCATATTCTTGCCTGCTGTAGACGAATGGGCCTCATCAATAATCACGGCAAAGGTCTTTTTGTTGAGCCCCTTTACAGACTCCAGAATGTAGGGAAACTTCTGTATCGTGGTGGCGATGATTTTTGTATTGCCGGAGAGCGAATCCTTGAGATCTGAAGATGTGCACTTGTCATCCATCACGCGCACCAGCCCGCTCTTGTGTTCGATGCCCATCACGGCATCTTGCAGTTGCCGGTCTACGACCACTCGGTCTGTAACTATCACGATATTGTCGTAGATTTGCTTGTTCTTGGCATCATGCAGGGAGCTCAGGCGGTGAGCCAACCATGCAATCTCATTAGTCTTTCCTGAGCCTGCTGAGTGTTGCAGAAGATAGTTTTGCGTTGTTCCGGTCTCTACGACTGCGGCTAACAGCTTGCGGATGACATCCAGCTGGTGAAAACGGGGGAAGATAACGGTCTCCTTAACCTTGCCGGTATCATCGTCCTTCTTCTTCTCGATGAACATGAACTTGCTGATTATTTCCAGCACGGAGTCCTTTTGCAGAATCTCCTCCCACATGTAACATACGCTGTATTTATCCTTGAACAACGGATTACCCGCTCCGGCATCAATTCCGGTACCGTTGCCCATGTTGAACGGCAGGAAGAAGGTTGCTTCCTTGTCCAATTTTGTGGTCATGAAGACCAGCTCCAAATCCATGGCAAAGCAGACCAAGGCTCCGCTCTTCCATTGGAAAAGCCTTGTCTTAGGATTACGCTCCTCACGGTACTGAGCAATGGCATCCTGATAAGACTGCCCGGCGGCGTTGCTTTTCAGCTCAAAGGTCATGATGGCAAAGCCATTCAGGAACAAGACCACATCCACACGTTCCTCATCGCTGGCCCATACTTCTTCCGCAGCACTGAAGATATTACTGCGGTATTTTTTCAGCAACTCTCGGTTATAATCTGTGGCGGGGCGGGTGTACATCAAATCCAGATGGATGTGATGTATCTCTACACCATTTTTCAGCACTTCTAGCCGACTGCCCTTGCTCCTCGTTTCCTCGTTACAAATGACACCGAGGATAGTCTCTTCCAGATTGCCCTTATAAATCTTACGCAGCGCAGACATTTTCTCCGGCTGAGTTGACGTCAAGAACCGGAACAACATTTCTTCATCCAGAGCAGTCTGTCGGCAATAGGTCTTAGCAGAGCAGATCTCGTAACCATTCTCCGCCAGCCGCTCCAGAAGATATTTCTGATAATCCTTTTCGCTTAGTACTTCATTCATAGTGTCGGGAAATAGTTAAGGCTTTTTGTTTTTGCTGTTATTCAGTATTTTTTGAACACCGATTAGCGATTCCAGATAATCCTGCTCAACGGGGGTCAGCGTTTTCTGTTGATAGGAGCGGTATTCCTCTTCCGCCTTTTTCATTGCCTGCGCATGGCTGATTGTTCCTTTATCCGTCAATACCGCCTCTCCAATACTTGTCAGTAGGTTATCCAACTGCGTCAGATAATCAACCATGCGCATTACCCTATGTCGTCGTGCGGCAAGCTCAGCAAAATCAAAATAACCGGATACCAAGTTGTTGAGATTTTTCAACTCATCTTCAGTCAGGTAATTTTTGGCCACTTTTGCATCCTTGAGTAAAGGATGGATGCCGCTGAACGTCTGTAACCCCATGAATGGTTTACCTGCATCTGCCCGTTGATAGATAACCTCAGCCGCAGTATGCCCATGCGCAGCAAAATGAAACTTGTTCTGCACTACACGGAAAAACTCCTGACTAATGCTGCTTTTCGGGTCGTAGTCCGCGCTTGTGGCATACAAATCCAATACTTGTCGATACAAGACTTTTTCCGATGAACGAATGTCGCGTATGCGCTCCAACAGCTCTTTCCAATAGCCGCCTCCCCCCAGCTCTTTCAAGCGGGCATCATCCATGGTAAATCCTTTTCGGATATATTCTGTCAGCCTCGCCGTCGCCCACTGACGGAATCGTGTTGCAAGCAAGCTCTTTACACGGTAGCCCACCGATATAATCATGTCCAGATTATACAACGTTATCTCGCGCCTTACCACACGGCGCCCCTCTGTGCGGGTTTCCTGTATTGTTTTGCTGGTCTCCGCCTCAATTAATTCCCCTTCCTCATACACATTCAAAACATGCTTGTTGATGTTTCGACGTGTGGTCCGGTACAAATCCGCCATCTGTTGCAAGCTCAACCATACCGTGTCACCCTCCAATCTTACATCGATACGTACATCTTCCGAGCTGCTCTGGTAGATAATCAGAGCTCCCTCCTGCGGATCTTCTTCCGATTTGAATAATTCTCCCTGTTTGTTCATCGCTACATATTGCTGCTGTGTTTATCCGAACATGGAACTTTTAGTTCCATGTTCATTTTTACGGCACTTCTTTCTTTCCGGTTATGTATTCGTAGATGAGGGATTTCTTGTATTCCTCCAAGGTGGTCAGCTGCTTCTGTTTCTCTGCAATGGTTGCGGCAATCTCGTCACTTTTGGCATCAAGAAAAGAAACAATGGCTTGCTGCTCTTCTACAGGCGGAGCTAATAACATGAGTTTAGAGAACTCTGAGTAATTGAGTCCTTGTCTTACGCCATTACCCATGTTATAGAACACTTTTTGTACATCGTAGGCGTGTAAGAGATAGTGAAAGTAAGCCGAATTGACACCCAGCTTAGGACGCAACGCAATATAAGCGGAGGTAATAATACCATGTTCGGTAGACAAGGCCGTTCTTAGACTCCGTTTATCGTTCTGCAAGTCTGTAGGCCTAATAATAATATCCCCATCTTCAATGATATTGTAAGTATTAAAGCTTGCAGGCAAAAGCCCCCCGTTAGTGTTGATATCTTTTCTCTTTATTTTACCGTAGCTCAGCGAAAGCAGGTTAGTTTCAGCCAAAAGAACATTCGGTGCTTTCCTCTCGGAAAAATAATAGTATACAGGATGCTGCTCCCAATGTCCGGGACATTTGCCTACCCACGCGACTCCGCTATCCTTCATTTCCGCATCGGGATTAAGCCCCTTGGTCACGGCTTCGGTGATGACGGATTTCTTGTACTCCTCCAAGGTCGAAATCTCCGCTCGAATATCCTCCATGAGAGCATCTATCTCCGCGCACTTGGTGTCGAGGAAATTTGCGATGGACTGTTGCTCTTTGAGTGGTGGTATCGGTATATCAAAATTATTGAAAACAAATGTTTGTAATCTCCATCGTCCCATGCTAGAAACGCCTTGTCCTAGTGAGTAAAAAATTCTGTTTAAATAGCAATTTTGCATCACATATTTGAAGAAATCTATGTTATGCGATTCTCTATCCATCAGCCGAAACACTCTATAATCTGGACTTGTGACACCAAATAATTGGGAAACATCTATCCAACCTGTTAGCAAGTCCATGTGATTCATTACGAAATCATTAGGATATACAAACTGGTAATTACTGTAATTTCCTGCAATTTGTCCCTCTCCACTCGATATGTCTTTAATTTTTAGCCCCTTTTGGGTAACAGACAAAATATCGAATCCCTCACTTCCGGCTATTCTTTTTACTATTTCAAACAAGTATTTTACTTTTTTGATGTGCCAGTGATTGGGGATTACCCCAATCCACTCTACACCGCTGTCTTTCTTTTCCCTCATATCAGCAGTTACGGAAGAGGTTCGCAATACGAGATGCAACAGACTGTTCCAGTTCGATGAACTGCTTTTCCAGTTCTGCTGACGGCGTGGGTTCCTGATAGCGGTAGAAGTAGCGGGTAAAGGGGATTTCGGCACCGCACTTAATTACCGGCTTCTTGGCAGTAGTGTTTTCCTCCCAGAACCATTGAGCATCGGGCAAATGAGGGAGCACCTCGCGAGCCATGTAGTCCTCAATGGATTCATCCCATTTGACTATCTCGGTGTCTTTCGTGTCCTTGTCGTACAGGACTTTTCCTTTCTTATCTCGCTGAATAACGGCTGATTTATCCATGGTGGAAAGGCCGTCCGCTATCTTCTGTAACAGCTTCTTGTCAGACGTTTCTGCGGACAGAACTTTTGCCAGCACGGGGACGAACTTCTCCGGAGATAGCCATTTCTGAGTTTTGCAGGCAGATTTCAATGAGGCCAAGAAGGAATCATAGAGGGGCTTGGTTTCGTAGAATTCCTCCAGCTTCTGCTTATCCTTTGCAGAGATAGTAGTGCCCAATTCCTCCAGCTCAGCTACAGCCGCGGCATCCCAGAGCGATTTGAGAGCACCGGCCTGCAGCATGGCCTGTATGCTTTCCTCCGTAATGGAATAGCTACGCTGCAAGGGCTGCATGACAGCATACTCTCGATACAAGAACTCAGTATTAGGATAGATTTTGCACAACTCATCTTCCTCAAAATCCGCATACAAACGGGTGATAGCGGCTCTGTCTTCGGCGGTGAACTCGTTTTTCTTGTTACCTATGCCTTTGCGGAGTTTGTGGAAAATGCCGGAGGCATCAATCAGCTGAATCTTCCCCTTTCGCTCAGCTCGCTTGTTCATGGACAGAATCCAGATGTAGGTACTGATGCCGGTGTTATAGAACAAATCAGTAGGAAGCTGCACGATGGCTTCGATAAGGTCATTTTCGAGCAGGTAACGGCGTATCTGGGACTCGCCGGAAGCGGTGCCTCCGGTAAATAGAGGGGAGCCGTTTTCAATAATGGCTGCGCGGCCACAAATGGGGTCCAGTTTGGCAAGCGCGGATTGCAGGAAAAGCAATTGCCCATCACCGCCGGAGGGCAGGCCTGCGCCCCAGCGACCATGTTCGCCCTTTTCGTATTCCTTGCGCACGGCAGCTTCCTGACCCTCCTTGGCATCTTTGCCCGCCCACGGCGTACCGAAGGGCGGATTCTCCAGCATAAAACGCATGCGCACATCCGGGAAGCAATCTTCCTTGAATGTGTCGGCGTGGCGGAAGTTGTCCGATTCCTGTCCCTTGATGAGCATCTCTGCAAGGCCCACGGCATAGGAGACACCATTATATTCCTGACCGAAGAGCTGCACCTCCGCCGTGGCATTAAAGTGGCGGATATAATCGTAAGCCGTGGACAACATACCGCCGGTACCGCAAGCTTGGTCACAGATGGTGATGACCTTGTGGTCATCGAAGATATCGTCACAGCCCTCGGCCAACAGAAGAGAGACACACAGCTTGATGATGTCACGACCCGTGTAGTATTGACCGGCATCCACGTTCTGGAAGAATCTGCCGATGAGATTCTCGAAGATGTATCCCATGCGGACGGTATCGAAGGCCTCCAGACTCAGGTCCAGCTCCGAGAAAGCCTTCACCACGGAATACAGACAGCCATCCTTATCCATCTTGTTGATGTGGGAGGTCATCTGAAGCTCTTCCAGAATGTCAACCACGTTGCGGGAGAAGCCGGAAAGGTAGGACTTGAAATTATCAGCTATGTGGTCAGGGTCGTTGCAGAGTTCAGCCAAGGAGAAGCGGCTGGTATTGTAGAAACGGTAGCCACTCAGTCGGTACATGGCTTTTTCCGGATATCCCGGGATGGCCTCAAACTTCTCCACTACGGCTTGCTTGGTAGGTTCGAGGGCGCATTCAAAGCGGCGGATGATGGTCATAGGGATAACGACATCGCCGTATTTGTCCGGCATATACGAGCCACGCAATTTGTTTGCGATGCTCCAAATGAAGTTGGCATCCTGTGCCACATTCATTGGTTCCTCGTCCCATAATGCGATATCCTGCTTAAAACTGGTTGAATCTGCCATAACGACTAACTTCTGAGGTTCTCTTTAGCGACTCTTGAAGCCGCTGAGACTCTTTTCTAATTCTCATTCGTTAGTGTACAGGATTACAAGTGCTGATGTCAAAGCCAAAATGCGAGACTGACTAAGTTTCTACAATTTGCGAGGCTTTTTCGGGAGTATAACAAACTCCGGAAAGACTGCTCTTGCGGTCGAGCCTTCTCGATAAGTTATTGATACAGCGAAGACCTGTCCGGGGTCTTCTTTGATAATGAAGGAACCCACATGTCATCATGAAGCAAAATCTTATCGCAAAAAGTCTTTTAGCCTGTACTGGAGTATCTGAGAATGATGCCGCCCGTCTGACCTTGGAAGCAATCGAGGCCCTGGGAGAATTGGCCACGGGTACCAGCCGCCCCGAGCTGGTGACTCTGCTCCGCCGGGTGATTCAGGCAGGCGTGGCAGCCGTGAAGGCGGCAGAGCATACCGTGTCCCTGAGTGTGGCCGCTTGGGCTAGCGTGGAGGCCCGCAAGGACCTGCGCCCGACCACGCGCCGCGACCTCCGCCACTTCGTGCGCCGCATTCTGCGCGTGGAAGGCGCGGCGGATATGCCGCTGCGCTCCATGAGTACGGCGGATTGCAAGCGGATTCTTGCCGCCGCCTTCGGAGCCAGCCCCAGCAGCTACCGCAAGGGCCGCGTGATTCTCAGCAGCGTGTTCAGCTATGGCATCCGGCAGGAATGGGCGGATAGTAACCCGGTGACGCGTATCGAGGTGCCCGCCGTGCAGGAAAAGCACATCGAGCCGCTGGCCCCGGAGGAGGTGGACCGCCTGAAAGCCACATACCACGCCGCCATGTTCCGGAATCTGCCGGAGCTGCAGCTGGAGATGGGCCACCGCGATACCTCGCTGCTGCGTTCCCGCTACATGGTACCCGCCCGGCGCAAGAATGCCGAAGCCTTCTGGCAAGGTGCCGGGCAGCCCCGGAGCCGCAAAAACCAGAATTACTCAGTCGTGACAAGCGAATTTCCTAGGATATAAATGAGAGCTAAAGTTTGGAGATTGATTTTGTCCATCCTCGCGAATTCTGCATTTCATTTTCCACAACCTCTTACAAGCGATGTAACAGTTTCCCTAATTGTGGAGAACTTTTAAAATTGCCAAGAAGATGGCTCGTTAACTTCTTACCCTGCCCTGTTGCGGGCGATGGATAGGCTCCCACGCCCGAGAGGGGAGGCCAGCTCCGAGCCGGCACCTCGGCATCGCCGAAGACGAGTAGAACCCGCAGCCGGGGATTTCGCATTCCCTATGCCCTGTGTTTTTCTGAGCTATACTAATGCTTTTCTCCTCTGCTGTTTCTTCTTTGCCGGGCGCATTCCACCATGATTGAAGATAAGCCGGATTTCCTTTTTTCGGTCATTTTGGTACTCACACAAATAATGCTTGATGTTTCCCTCTATTATGATAGGATAAAAATATAGGCAAGCACGCACCTCTTTATCATGAAACGTACACTATACACATTACTCGCCGCTCTCGCAGTAACTCAAGCTTATGCAGCCCCCCTCAATGCCGAGGATTGGGAGACCATCCCCGGGGGGGAGCCTCCTGAGGGATGTTTCAGTTTTGAGGACGGTAAACTGTTCGCGACCTCTAACACAAATGGCAAAGAGTTATTCTACAAGGTTAAAGAAGGCACCAATCTGATGGAGAATGGAAGCGGGTTATCTATCACTCTGCAATTTAACACCGCTGACTTCTTGGCTAATAATCAGTCCGCTTTTCATATTTTCTTCCATAACGGAAATTCTGATACAGATGGCGCTGGAAATGACTTTTTTCATTTCATACACGTGATGAGTTTAGACGGAGAACTTAACATTTATGACATGTCTTACGAGATGGATCATTACCATAAGCTTTCAGAAGACAATGCTATTACAACGCTTACGTTCAATTATTCCATCAAAGATAACTATCTTTGTTACAACTATATATTAAATGGCGAGGCCGGCACGGAGTACGCATTCACAGATAAAGAGGTGGATTCCTCCTTAGAATGGCGTCCCAGTTTCGGTTTATCCCACGCAGAAACGTGCGTATTCGTGGTAACGGATGTCACCTTCTCTGCGGCTCCCACCATCCCCGAGCCGGCCACGGCATCGCTTTCCCTACTGGCACTCTGCGGCCTTGCTGCTCGCAGACGGCGAAAGTAAATCATTCTTTTAGTTTAAAATACAAAGGGCGTTGCTCTGTAAAGAGCAGCGCCTTTTTGGAAGACTCCATATTGACCAAAAGCAAGAGGGAGTTACTTTTTATCGTAA
>CAYSYD010000097.1:0-8251 GCA_964435145.1 uncultured Akkermansia sp. | reverse complement strand
GTAAGACCCCTTCCCGTTACGTCACCACTCGCAACAAGAAGAGCCAGCGTACGCCCGGCCGTCTGGAGAAGGTTAAATTCAACCCCTACCTGAAGCGCCGCACGCTGCACCGCGAGATGCGCTAAACCTCCGAACCTTACATTCTACACGACTATGATGACCGAATTCAAGAGCGTAGAGCGCCGTATCCGCTTCCGCACCTGCAACAAGAGCATGCCCCGCCGCCGCATCGACATTCCCGCCGGTGCCGTGAACATGTGCAACCCCGAATTCCTTTCCAAATTCACCTCCGAGACCGGCAAGATTCTTCCCCGCCGTGTCACGGGCGTGTCTGCCAAGATGCACCGCAAGATTACGCGCGAAATTCGCCGTGCCCGTGCCGTGAATCTGCTCCCCTGATTTTTTCTGATTCCACATCCCATGGAGGAATTCTCGACGGCTGCTTGTCGTTGAAATGCTAAGGGAGCTTGTAAGCTGAGAATGCCTGCAAGCTCCCTCTGGTATTTCAACCTCCCCCCAATACATCTTCACCCATGCAGGAACTCAAGGATACGCAAAACGAGCTGGACACCCGGCAAATTTCCATTGACCGGGTGGGAGTGCGTGGCGTTCGATTCCCGATTGTGGTGAGCGATAAAGAGAACCGCACACAATCCACCGTAGCGACTGTGGCACTCATGGTGGATTTGCCGGAGGAGTACAAAGGCACCCACATGAGCCGCTTTGTGGAAGCCTTGCATGAGCATAAGCGCTATCTGGATGTGCGGACGGCGGTGCGCCTGCCAAACCGATTGCTGGATAAACTGCATGCACGCCGTGCCCATGTGGAAATCGAGTTCCCCTTCTTCCGGGCGAAAAAAGCCCCGGTCTCCCAAATGGAGGGGATGATGGACTACGATGTGCGCTTTGAAATAGATGCCGAGCGAGAGAAACCCGGGACTTTCACCCTCACTATCAAAGTGCCGGTAACCACGCTTTGCCCCTGTTCCAAAGCCATGAGCGAGCGCGGCGCACACAACCAAAGAGGCATCGTGACGTACTCCGTACGTTTTTCCGGCAAAGCCGTATGGATAGAGGATTTGATTGATTTGATAGAATCCTGTGCAAGCTGCCCGGTATACAGCCTGCTCAAGCGGCCGGATGAAAAATACGTAACAGACCGCGCTTACGATAACCCCGTATTTGTGGAGGACTTAGTGCGGAACGTAGCCGTGGCCACAGAGCATTACAACGCTTTTTCCTGGTACAAAGTGGAGGCGGAAAACTTCGAATCCATCCACAACCACAGCGCTTACGCCATGGTAGAGCGCACGCTGGGCTAAGCCCCGGGCGGTCTGGGAGCCGAAAGCACCGCCACCCCGGTTTATCCTTCCGAGGGGAGCCCCAAAATGGCACCGGGCATAATCTTATGCCCCGCAAAGAAACTTTCCGCATTCATCTTGCGGGCACCGGCGGGTTGCATGGTAGTAATACGAATAGCACCACCACGGGAACCACCGCAGGAAATAAGCATACCCTCCGGGCCGGATTCCAGCACCATCCCCGGGCGGGAACCCACCGGTTTTTTAATGCCGGAGAACACATCCACCGGGGGGTAAATTTTCAGCGTTTTATCCCCCCCGCTCTTCACGGAAGGATAAATCGTGTATGTACCCGGCCAGGAATGGTAAGCACGGATTTTGCGTGCCACTTGGAGCGCGGGCAAATTCCAATCGATTTGGCCGTGGGAGCGTAAAAGTTTCGGGGCATAAGTCATCACACTCTCATCCTGTTCCTCCCGGGGAGCATTAGCCTGAGCCAACAGGGAAATAGCCTCCAGAAGCGGAGCCGGTGCCATTTGAGCCAAGTCATCGTGCAGGCTCTCCCCCGTTTCCGTACCACGGAGCGGCATACTCGCGCGGGTAATCACATCCCCGGCATCCAGCTTTTTCACCACATGCATAATGGTGATTCCGGTCTCATCATCGCCGGCCTCGATAGCAGCCTGAATGCAAGCCGCGCCACGGTGGCGCGGCAGCAGAGAAGCATGCGCATTGATGCAAGCCACCCGGGGCACATCTATCACCTCCTGAGATAGGATTTGCCCATACGCCATCACCACCACCACATCCGGCTCCAAGGCACGCAAAGCCTCCACGGCCTCCGCATCGCACATGCGCTCCGGTTGCAACACGGGAATCCCGGCCTGCTCGGCATATTCCTTCACCCTAGGCGGAGTTAACACCATATGGCGCCCCACCGGACGATCCGGCTGGGTTACAAGCCCCACCAGATTACCCGTGGCCTCCAAAGCCCTGAAGGAGGGAATTGCAATATCTCCCGTTGCCATCATCACGATACGCATAAGCCCCAGATAACAGGAATCCCCGCACTTGTCAAGGCGAAACCCCGTGCAGGCGCGCGCGTGAACACGCTTTTTGTTTGCCAAAGGCCAATGCGCACTGTACAATAAAAAGCGTGAAGTGGACGCCGCTGAAAATCTACGCGTTAAAACTGGCCATGTTCAGCACTGTGCTGGGGTATTTGGCAGTGGATTTATGGCTGTTGCAAGGGCCTGTGTACGGCTTCCTGCATGCTGAAAAAAAAGCCGCTGCCGCAGTAGCCACCATATATGGGGAACGCCTCAGCCCCCGGCAGCTGGAGCGGCACACCGCAGAACAGGACATGCTCGCCGGGCGCACAAAACCGGCGCCTGCGCTACAAGCCAGCAGAGTGATGGAAATGGTGTACGGCAGCCTCCTGCGTTTGCGCGCCCGGTACAATGATACGAACCTGCCGCAGTGCCGCCCGGAAGCGGAAGCCGAGGTAGCGCGGCTGGCCTCCCGCGCCGGCAGCGATGCCGCATTCGAACAACTTTTAGCCACACAGGGATACACGCGCCGCCAATTCACGGATAAGGTGGAAGCACGCCTGCGCCAGCAAGCCTTGCTGGAACGCAGCATCTCCCAAGGCAGCCATGTGGATAATGCCGCCATCATGGCACACTACAAACAGATGCGGGAGGAAATGACGATTCCCGCCTCTCGCCCGGTAAAACACATCTTCATTGCCCAGCAAGGGCGCAGCCCGCAGGAGGCGGAACAAGCAGCCCGCCTTCTGCTCTCGCGTTTGGAAGCAGGCGAGGAATTCGGGGAACTCGCCCGGGAAGCCAGTGAGGACCCCCGCAGCGCCCCCCAAGGCGGGAACCTCGGCACGCTGTACGATACGCCCACACTACCGCTGGAAGAGCTTAACCTCTTTGGCGCAGCCCCCATTGCTGCGGGCAGCCCCGTATTGGCCCAAAGCCGGTGGGGGTGGCACATTCTGCAAGCAGGCCCCATTACGCCGGCGTACATTCCCTCCTTGGATGAGTGCCGCCAAACCTTACGCACCGCCATAATCAGTGCCCAGCGGGAGCTGGGAGTCAATGCCTACCTTCACTCCGCCCTCAAGGAAGGGCGCCAACAAAAACGCATCCAAATTCATGCCCAGTGACTGCATTACCGTAAGCCGCGCCACCCGAGGCCTGCACGGCACCATCATCATCCCCGGCGATAAGAGCATCTCCCACCGTGTAGCCCTTCTGGGGGCCATGGCCGAAGGGCGCATGAACGTCCGCAATTATCTTTGCAGCGAAGATTGCCTCAACACCCTGCGCGCCATGCAGCAGCTTGGTGCCCGAGTCATCCCCGGAGCGGAGCCGGAAAACTTTACCCTTTGCGGCACCGGCATGCGGCCCACCCCCCCCCGGCAGGATATCGATTGCGGCAACTCCGGTACCGGCATGCGGCTCATGGCCGGTATGCTGGCCGCCATGCCCTTCCGCAGTCGCATGTATGGGGATAGTTCCTTATGCAGCCGCCCCATGGGGCGCATTATGGCCCCCCTTTCTGCCATGGGCGCGCGCATACGCGACTGCGGGCAAAAACCCGGTTGCGCCCCGCTGGAAATAGAAGGCACCGCCTTGCACAACATCGAATACACGCTACCCATGGCCAGTGCCCAAGTAAAGAGCGCCATTCTGCTGGCAGGCATGCTGTCGGAAGGCCGCACCATCGTCCACCAACCCGCCATCACACGCGACCACACAGAACGCCTGTTCGGGCATTTTGGCATTCCCTGCGAAGTATCGGCCGATGGGCTCAGCATCTCGGTACAAGGCAAAGCCCACCCCGTGGCCAAGGACATCACCATCCCCGGAGATATCTCCAGCGCAGCCTTCTGGCTCGTAGCGGCATCCATCGTACCGGGCAGCGAGGTGTGCCTCCGCCATGTGGGGCTTAACCCCACGCGCGATGCCATTATCCATGTGCTTCGCCGCATGGGTGCTCACATCGCCATCAGCCCCACCTCCGATGCAGGAGAACCGTACGGAGACATCACCATCCGCGCAGCAGAGCAACTGCACGGCACCACCATAGAACCCCACGAAATACCCAACCTTATTGATGAGATACCCGTGCTTTCCGTGGCCGCCGCCTATGCCGCCGGCACCACAAGCATCCGCAATGCCGCAGAACTGCGCGTAAAAGAGAGCGACCGCATTGCCACCACCGCCGGGAACCTGCGTGCCATGGGCGCCCAAGTGCAGGAATACCCGGACGGCATGGAAATTACAGGCGGAGCCCCGCTACACGGAGCCACCATGGATAGTTATGGCGACCACCGCATTGCCATGGGCTTCCTAATGGCCGGCTTAAATGCCGATGGGGAAACCACCCTGCTGAATTGCCACAACATCAACACCTCCTATCCCGGTTTCGCAGAACACCTGCGGGTTCTCACCGGCCACTAATGCCTCCGCATGGCTCGCATTACGCAAGAATGTGCCGCCCGCATTAAGGACTCCGCAGATATTGTGGAGCTGGTGGGGCGCTATGTCCAGTTGCGCCGCGCGGGCAACTCATGGAAAGCCTGCTGCCCTTTCCACAGCGAGAAAACACCCTCTTTCCACGTCAATCCGGCGCGGCAGAGCTTCCACTGCTTTGGCTGCGGCGTGGGGGGAGATGCTCTCAAATTCATCATGATGTTTGAGAACCTGGACTACCCGACCGCCCTACGCCGCTTGGCGGATATGAATGGTATTCCGGTGATTGAGGAAGCAGAGAACCCGGAAATGGCGCGCCTACGCCGCTTGCGCGGGCGCATTGTGGAGGCAAACCAATTAGCCACCGAATACTTCCACCGCAAACTCTGCCGCGACCGCGCAGCTCAGCATGTGCGCGATTACCTCCGCAAGCGGGAATTCAACATCGATATTGCCAAAACCTGGCAATTAGGCTGGGCGCCGGAGGACTCCTCCGAGCTGCTCCGCCTCGCCGCAAGCCGCGGCATGGATACACGCCTGCTTACGGAGGCCTACCTGCTGGCTCAAGGGCAGCGGGGCAATTACACCGTCTTTCGGGATCGTCTCATGTTCCCCATCCACAACGTGCGGGGAGAAGTAGTGGGCTTCTCCGGGCGTGTGATGCAAGAAGAGCAGGACCCCCGCAAATACCTCAACACGGCGGAAACCCCGGCCTTCCGCAAAAGCGAACTGCTCTTCGGCCTCCATAAAGCCACCGGAGCCATGGGAAAAGCCGGCATGACCGCCGTGGTATGCGAAGGACAGCTGGATGTCATCGCCTGCCATGAGAAAGCAGATATCCGCAACGCCGTAGCCGGTTTAGGCACCGCTTTTACGGATGAGCATGCCCGCTTACTGCGCAAATATGCCGGCAAGGCCATCCTGTGTTACGATGGGGATAATGCCGGCATCAAAGCCAGTGAGAAAACTTTCCGCAAACTGGCAGCTGCCGGGCTGGAGGTGTACCATGCCAGCTTGCCGGCGGGGGAGGACCCGGATTCCCTCATCCGCACCCGGGGAGCCCAAGCCTTGCAGGAGGCCATCGCCCAAGCCCGCCCCTATCTGGAAGTACGGGTGGGGCAGGAATTGAGCCTTATCCGTGGCGATGCCAATGCCCGCGCCGCACTCATCCCCCGCATGGCCGATTTAGCAGCAGAAATTACGGACCGCAACCGCCGGGATGTGGCAGTGGCAGATTTGGCCACCCGCCTCAACACCGGGCTGGAAGCCCTGCGCGAAAGCGTGGAAGCCATCATCCGCAACAAAAAGGAAGCACCGCCGGCAAACTTGTACGATGCGCCCCCCGCCCCGGAGACGGAGGCCTATGGGGAGGAGGACACTTACCCCCCCTCCCCGGCAGAGGAATATGGTATCCCCCCGGCGCGCATCATCCCCATTAGCCTGCACGCAGTCATCCACGATTTGCTTCTTCTGGCAAGCAGCCATGCAGAAGCCCAGCAAATGCTGCTGAACCGCATCGAGGAATTACAGGAGCCTATACGCCTGCTCAGCGGCGGAGTGGTATTGCAGCGCTTTCTGGAAATCCTCCCCACCCCCGGGGATGCTACTGCGTGGCAGCAATTCGTACAAAGCCTTCCACCGGAGCAAGCTGCGGCACTCAAAAACCTTGCCGAAAACCGCCACAGCCCGGATAACATCTCTGCCACGGTGGAGCAAACCTGCGCTGTTGCGGCCATTGCAGCTCTCAAGGCGCAGGTGGACCGGCTCCGTTCCCGCATTGCCCACATGGAACCCATGGAGGCAGCCCAAATCATCCAAGAGGTGAGTGAGCTGCAGCGGCTTATCAACCAGGCAGAAAAGGAGAATTAACCCTCCACCGAGAGCGCTTACTGGGCGAGAGCCGTAAGCAGCTTACTGTGAATGCCGCCAAAACCGCCATTGCTCATTACCAGCAGCACATCCCCCGGGTGTACATGCGTTACCACATGCGCCACGATATCATCCGCATCCGCGCCAATATAGCAATCCGTTCCGGCGTCCTTTATATCGCGGCAAAGCAAATCTTCATCGAGCATTTGCTCCGGCAGGAGTTTCTTGTGATTCGTGACACGGGAAATTGCAGCAAAATCCGCCCCGGCCAAAGCCGTGGCCAGTTCCTTTTGGAAGAGATTGCGAATAGTGGTATTGCTGCGGGGTTCGAAAAGCACCCAAAGGCGGCTCTTCGGGAAACGCTGGCGCACCCCGGCAATGGCCTGAGTAATCGCCGTGGGGTGGTGGGCAAAATCATCCACCACCGTCACCCCATTCACCGTACCACGCACCTCCTGCCGGCGAGCCACACCTTCGAAACACGCCAGTGCCTCGCGGATTTGGGTAGGAGCCAGCCCGGCCAAGCAAGCAGCACAAGCCGCCATAGCAGCATTACGCACATTGAACTCGCCAATCATCGGCACGCTGAAAGACTCCCCGGCAAGAGGGAGCATGGGAGAATCCTCACCCTTTACCACAAGGGCAAAAGAACAACCCTCCTTCCGGTACTCCACCTCTGCAATACGCACATCCGCCTCCTCACCAAAGCCCACGGAAAGCACCTGCACCATGCGCAGCTCCTCTGCCGCTTTAGCGCGCACATCCGCACAATTCGGGCAATCGGCATTCATCAGCACCATACCATTGCGCGGCACTACCCGCAGCAATCGGCGGAAAGAGAGCTTAATTTCCTCCACATTCGCGTAAATATCCGCATGGTCCATCTCAATGTTGTTGATAACGACCACCTCCGGAAGATAATGCAGGAATTTGGAGCGTTTGTCGAAGAAGGAGGTATCGTACTCATCCCCTTCCAGCACGCAAAAATCGGAATCCGTAAAGCGGCCTCCGCGCCCCAAATTGCGCGCAATCCCCCCAATCATAAAACTTGGCTCCAGCCCGGCAAACTCAAGCATCCAAGCCAGCATGGAAGAAGTCGTTGTCTTGCCGTGTGTACCGGTCACCACCAGATTGCGGCGCCCCCAGAGGAAATACTCCTTCATCGTTTCCGGCAGGCTCATGTAGCGCAGGCGGCTGTTCAGCACAGTTTCCACCTCCACATTACCACGGCTCATGGCATTACCTATCACCACCAAATCCGTATCCTCCGGGATATTCTCCGACCGATAGCCTTGGAAGATGCGAATCCCCTCGCTCTCCAAAAACGTGGACATAGGAGGGTACACATTGGCATCGGTCCCCGTCACGACGTAGCCCCTACGAGCCATGGCCGAAGCAACTGCTCCCATAGCCGTGCCGCAAATACCGAGGAAGTGAACGTGTTTCATATATACAGTCTACCTAGTAATGTCTGATGAGGCAGAGAGAGTAGCTTATCTTACAGCATTTGGCAAGCGTTTTTTGCAGCAGCAAACCCTGCCCGGGTCTGTTTCAGATTTGCTGGTGTTTATGTCCGGTCTGGCTCGATACAATGAA
>CAYSYD010000096.1:0-8337 GCA_964435145.1 uncultured Akkermansia sp. | reverse complement strand
GTCCGAATGCGGGGGATTTCACTGTCAATCCCCCGGATTGACAGGGCTCATTCTGCGTGGTATGATTCGGGCTCAACGCACGAAATCCCTCCGCATATGACTTTTTACGAAGAATTGGAATGGCGCGGTCTGGTGAATCAAATTTCCAGTCCGGATCTCATCGAGAAGCTCAACAAGGGCGGCCTTACTTTCTTTATTGGTACGGATCCCACGGCCGATAGCCTGCATTTGGGGCACTATTCCAGCTTCCTTATCACCCGCCGTATGAAGGAACATGGGCACCACCCGATTCTTTTGGTGGGCTTGGCTACCGGGCTTATTGGTGATCCCCGCGGTACGGTGGAGCGTGAACTTCAGCAAAGGGAGGAGGTTTTCCGTAATTACGAGGCGCTGCGTGCCCAAGTGGAAAAGGTGTTTGGTTTCGAGGTGGTCAACAATTACGACTGGATTAACGGAATGAATGTGATAGATTTCTTCCGTGATTACGGTAAGTACATCAATGTAGGTTACATGCTTACCAAGGACCATGTGCGCCGCCAGATGGAAAGCGGCATTTCCTATGCCGAGTTTTCTTACATGCTTATTCAGGCGATTGACTTTAAGCACTTGCATGAGACTCGCGGGGTGGATTTGCAGGTGGCCGGTAGTGACCAGTGGGGTAATATTACCACGGGGATAGAGTTGATTCGTAAAACTACGGGCGATGAGGTGTATGCCTTGACGATGCCTCTGGTGACGGATGCTCAGGGTAACAAGTTCGGAAAGAGTGAGGGGAATGCTCTCTGGCTGGATAAGGAAAAAACGTCCTCCTATGAGCTGTACCAGTTCCTGCTGAACACGGATGATGCCTGCGTGATTTCTTACCTGAAGCGCCTTACTTTCCTTAGCCCGGAGGAGATTATGGACATTGAAGCTCAACATAGTGAACACCCGGAGCTGCGCCTTGCCCAGAAAGCCCTTGCTCGTGAGATTATTACGGATTTGCACGGGGCGGCAGAGTTTGAGAATGCCGTGGAAGTGAGTGAGAAGTTGTTTGCCGGGGATTTTAAGAGCCTTTCTGCTCGGGACATTCGCTCCGGTATGAAAAATGTGCCGCAGGTATCACTTTCCCCCGGTCCTTTGGCAGATGTGCTTGCGGCGGCAAAGGTGTGTTCTTCCAAGCGCGAAGCTCGTGAGTTTATTGGCAACGGTGCTATTTCCATCAATGGTGAAGTGGTGAAGGATGCTGCCTTTGCTCTTACCCCGGAAGTCGCTCTCCAAGAAGGGCTTGTTATTATCCGCCGCGGTAAAAAGAAGTTCTATATGGGACAGTTTGCGTAATGTTCCGAATGTGCCTATTAGTATGGTCGGTAGTTATGCCGACTGCAGCGGCAGCTCTGCCTGCGGAAAACCTGCTCCGCGCTATTTTGGGGGTGCCTCCTTACGTGGGCGCTTTAGAGGCGGATGTGCCTTTGCCCCCGCATCAATCTATGCTGCCTTCGCCGGATTCAGCTCTTTTCTCCCGTCAGGCAACTTCATTCAAACGAGTGATGCTTCTGCAAACCGTGAAGTCTGCTGCAGAGCGGGGGCGGGTGAGTATGGCTACTTATGCTGCATGTGCGGCAGCTGCTGAAAAATGGCAGCTCCCCGCGCCCGTGCAACAGCTGTTCCATATGCTCGCAGATGCATCCGTTTCTCCCCGTAAACGCTATGAAGCAGAAAAAGTATTGCGCCTGTGGTTGCGCGCATATAGGGTGGATGCTACCCAGATGCGTGTGCTGGTAGAGCTTGTGCCGCAGCCTGCGCCCCAAATGCTTGCCTTGGCGGAACTTTTGCCCTTACCATTCGTTTTCAATATGGCTTCTTCCCGAGTGCCTGCTCAGGATGAGATGGAGGCGGACGTGAGGACGATGGCGCAGGTGATGGAACGGATGTCTTCTGTTCTTGCAGGCGTGCATGATAAGGGCGGTGCTGATGCGGCAGCGAATGAACTCCTGCCTTTGCTGCAACTGTGGAGTACTACCTTGGATACTCGCTATGCTTTGCAGCATGCCCCGGTGCAGCAGCTGCCTCCGGCGAATGAATCCGCGCGCCTATCGATGCATAATGCACATTCCCGCTTGTTGCCGGAACTTCGCCGCATGCAGGAAGCCCGTTGGTTCGGTTCCGTGTGGTTGCAAACGGTACATATGCTTTTCCTCTGAATGAGATGGAGAAAAGATTTTCTTGCTGCTGGCGCATTTCTGGCTCGCTTTCCGGATAGGATGGTGTTAAACTTCCGAGCAATCAGATTCTTTATTCATTCATGAGTGCTAGTGTTCAACCTGTTTATAAGCGTATCCTGCTGAAACTTAGTGGCGAAGCTCTCCGCGCCCAAGGAAGTCGGGATAATATCTCCCCCGAGATTGTAGCTCGTATTGCCCGTGAAATTGCTGAGGCTCAGCAACAGGGCGATTTGCAGATTGCCATTGTGGTGGGGGGCGGTAATATTTGGCGCGGTGCCAAGGCCAGTGTGCGGGGGATGGATCGCCCCACGGCCGATTATGTGGGCATGCTTGCCACGGTGATGAATGCTCTTTCCATTTGCTCCGCTATTCAGGAGGCCGGTGTACCTTGCCATGTGCAGAGTGCCATTGAGATGAAAAACGTGGCGGAGCCTTATGTGCGCAACAAAGCTCGCCAGCAGCTGCGAGCCGGAGAAATTATCGTTTTTGCCGCCGGTACGGGCAATCCCTTCTTCAGTACGGATACAGCTGCGGCTCTCCGCGCTTGCGAAATTAACGCCGATGTGGTGATGAAGGCCACCTCTGTGGATGGTGTGTACACGGCGGATCCCAAGACTGATCCTTCCGCTACGCGCTTTGACACTATTTCGTACGAGGAGTGCATTAGCCGTAACCTCAAGGTGATGGATCAGACCGCATTTACCCTTTGCAAGGATAACAATAAGCCCATCATGGTGTTCGATATGCACCAGCCCGGGAATATTACCCGCGCGCTTCTGGGCGAAAAAATTGGCACCGTTATCGGCAAGTAATTTAATTTTATTAACCAATATAAATCACAACGACAATGGACGAAGAGACACTCTTGCTCGAAGTAGAAACTGCCATGGAAGAAGCGGTCGATCACATGCTGACCGATTTCTCCGGTGTACGCACCGGTAAGGCTTCCCCCTCCTTGGTTGACAATATGGATGTTTATGTGGCCTCCTATGGCTCAAGCATGAAACTGAAAAGCCTTGCCGTGGTATCCACGCCCGATGCCCGCTCCATCCTGATTCAACCATTCGACCCCGGTACCCTTAATGACATTAAGAAGGCTATAGCCGAGAGCCGCTTGGGCATTTCTCCTATTATTGATGCTCGTTCCGTGCGTCTGCCCATTCCTGAGCTTACCGGTGAGCGCCGCCAAGAACTCTGCAAATACATTAACAGCTTGGCAGAGGATACTCGTGTGCGCATCCGTGGCGCTCGTAAGAATGGTATGGATGGTGTTAAAAAACTCAAGGCCGATAATATCCTGACGGAAGATGGTGCCCGCTCTGCCGAAGATAAGGTGCAGAAACTCACGGATAAATATGTGAAGAAGGTGGGCGACCTCGTGGCCGATAAGGAAAAGGAAATCAAGACTGTTTAATTCCCCTTTTTTATACTAACTCTCTATCCCGTTTACAGAAATGAGTACTAGCACGACGAACGTTTTGGCCTCCGGTATTGAGATTATCGGTTCCATCCGCTTCCAGAACGATATGCACATCGATGGCCATATCGAAGGTGAAATCCAGTCCGATACCGGCAAGGTTACCATTGGCGAAATGGCCAACATTAAGGGCAATATCCAAGCCGGAGAAGTACACATCTATGGTAAGGTGGAAGGCAACATCCAGAGCAATCGCTGCCACTTGAATAGCCAGTCCAACATTACCGGTGATATTACTACCGGAGTCCTTTCCATGGATGAAGGGGCCCGCCTCAGTGGGCGTGCCCAGATTGGTTAATCTCTTTTCTTAGTATTTATTCAGCCCGCCAAGCCCTGCTTTGGCGGGCATTTTCGTCTTTAATCCGTCCGGGGTTTTGAGTGAATGTTCTTGACTCTTCCCCCCCCTGCTGTTATGCTCACCCCGCCGCTGTCTCCTGTTTGTCCGTGGATTGGAATGGAAGCGGGCGGAGCAGATAATACCGATAGTTGAATGTAATGGCTCAATCTCGCCCCAGCTTGTTAAAAAATACGATTATTCTTTACGTTCGAGCCGTCTTTATCATGTTTATAGGGTTTTATATAACCCGGTTGACGTTGATGGCTCTGGGGGTGGAAGATTATGGCATGGTAAATGTGGTGGGCAGTGTTGTGGCAATGTTCACAATGATATCAAGCGTGATGAATACGGCCACATCTCGCTATTATAATGTGGAGATTGCCCTGCATGGACAGGAAGGACTCCGCAGGATGTTTAATATCAGTTTCCAGTTATATACCGGGCTGACTATCATCTTTTTTATATGCGCGGAAACTATAGGACTGTGGCTTTTTTATGATAAATTGACTCTTCCGGAGAGTAAGCAAAACATCGCCTTTTGGTATTACCAAATGACGATTCTTACCGCCTGCCTGAATTTGTATGCTATTCCTTATGTTTCCATGATTATTGCTAAGGAGGACATGGGGTACTTTGCCATCGTTAGTACTGTGGATGCGTTGGTGAAGGTGGCGGGCGTGGCGTTGTTGTGTTTGTGCCCTACGGAACGTGTTCTGTGGTACGGATTTTTATTTATCTTGATTGCTTTTGGCAACTTGTGGGCGTATATGCTCATATGCCAACGACGCTTCGGTGTGTACCTCCCGGAGAGAATGTGGGATGGCAAAAAACTATGGGAAGTAAGCAAATTCGGTGGTTGGAATATGTGGGGGGCTGTAGCGGGGGTTGCGTCTAATTCTCTCGTTAACGTGCTGCTCAATAATTACTTTGGTGTTGTTGTGAATGCGGCACGTGCGGTAGCCGTTCAGGTGTCTGTTGCTGCAAACATGTTTGTATCTAATTTCTTAACGGCATGTAATCCGCGTATTGTAAAACTCCATGCCGAGTCTCAACGAGAGGAATGCCATAAACTGACGTGTAACGCTTCCAGATATTGTTTCCTGCTTTCCTGGGTGGTGGTGGCTCCTTTGTGGCTTCTTGCCCCGGAACTTTTGGGAATTTGGTTATCCGTAGTCCCCCCATTTACTATTCTGTTTACTCGTTTGGTGCTTATTCAGGCTCTCATTGATGCTGCTTCTTATCCCCTGATGCTATTAGCTCAGGCTACCGGAAAAATTGCTTTTTACCAATTTTTTATGGGAACCTTGTTGATGCTGAATTTGCCGCTTTCGTGGATAGCTGTTCAATTGACTCATCGGGAGGAGGCTTGTTTTTATGTGGCTATTGGTATTGCTTTTGTTGGACTGTTCGCTCGCCTGTTAATCTTACGCCATATAGACGTATTCTCCTTCAGGTGCTATGTTCGTTATTGTTTTTGCCGTTGTGTGCTGATTGTGGCTCTTTGTGTGGGAGTTTTGGCTTTGATGGCTTACACTATTTGCCCTGCAAGTGATTATGGGATATTTTCCGTGTGGACCTATGTGTATTTTTTAATAGTTTTCTGTACAACTGCTTATATCGGCGTAAATAGGGGGGAACGTATGATGCTCATCAGCTATCTACGCCGAAAAATGGGTGCTAAAACCGCAGCTCCGTAACGTTCGGGGGAGGAGACAAAAAACTTGACATTTTTTGTAGGTCTGCGTACACTGTCTCGGTTCCGGGAGCCTTTGTGTTGAATATAGAGCTTTAGAATAGAATTTGTGATGAAAAAAGTTGCCGTACTTACGACTCACCGCGCCAATAATTACGGTGCAGCACTGCAATCTTACGCATTGACCCATGTGGCAAGGCGCCTCGGGGCAGATTGCGAAATCTTGGACTATAGAACGCCTTCTTTTGAGGCAACATATCATAAAGCTATCCCATGGGGGAAACGCTGGCGCGTTTGGCTGGCTCTTTTGCACCATCGCTACATTCGAGATGCAAGGACTATCAAAGCTTTTAGTGATTTTCGAAATCAACGGATGATTATTTCCGCTGAGAGCTACACATGTTCTCAGCAGTTGGAAGAACTTCAAGAGCGCTACAATCTTTTCCTTGCCGGAAGCGACCAAATTTGGAATCCTGCTATTACAGGTAAGGATTTAGCTACTTTTGACCGAACTTATTTACTGGATTTTGTCAAAAGAGCAGAAAAGAAAGCGTCTTATGCGGCGAGTATCGGGATTTCTAATGTGGATGATGCTCTTGCTGATGTATATCGCCAATATTTGTCTGATTATTCTACTTTGACTGTTCGAGAGCATCGAGCCGCAGAGGTTTTGAGGGAGATTCTTGGGCGAGATGTGACTCCCGTGTGCGACCCCGTTCTTTTGATGACCGGGAGCGAATGGCAGGAGGTAGAACGCCCCGTTAGCTTGAAGAATGATGATTACATTCTGGTATACAACGTGTGCGATACTCGCAGTGGTATGAATATGGAGCAGTACGCGTTGCAGTTGGCCCGGGAGCGTGGCTGTGCGGTATACTTTATACAGCCCCCTATTGCTGCCAATGTTTCAACCCGCAAGGATTTGTTGTTAACGGGGGTGGGACCGGCTGAGTTTGTGTGGCTCATTCGGAATGCCCGAGAGCTGGTTACTACTTCTTTCCATGGCACCGCTTTTGGACTTACATATGGTAAGCGTATCCATGTGAAAATGGAAGCCAATGCGGTGAAAACCCAGCGCAATAGTCGTATTCTTTCCCTCATTCGTTATTTCGGCTTGGATGAGGAGCAGGTTCAGTATGGCGCGAATCCGGATTATCCTACGGCTGTACTTTCTCCTGAGCCTAAGAATCAGGCATGCATAGAGGCTGTGCGCCAGTTCTCTACAGAGCTGCTGTTGAAGATGATTCAGTGAGGCGGGATACGCTGAGTACTCTTTGCTTTTATTGCGCGGCATGGCTGGAATTTTCCTTTGCGGGTGCCGGTTGTGTATGCTACAATGACCCCGCCGAATGAGTTTCCTCCATACCTTGCGTTTTCTGCTCTTGGCGGCTGTGCTTGCATCCGTGGTGGGTGGCGTGTGTGCATGGGTGTACATTAACGATATGGTGCAGCCTGTGTTGGAACCCCTTAATCAGGCTTATACCGGTTACTCCAATGTGCCTCGGCGTGCCCCGGGCTTAAAGCTGGATGTGTTTGAGTTTACCGGCTGGGACGGTTTGCCTGTTCAAGCAGTTTTGGCCACGAAAGATGGAGAGGAATCGTCCCGCCAGCTTTCGGTTATTGGTAGCCTTGCTGCGCAACCTGCCACGCGCCTTGGGCAGATAGATTATGTACTGGTAAGTGTGGATTGGGACCATGGTATTCGCTCTGCTTTGCCATTGGCTGAATCTCTTACGGCAGCCGGAATCGCATGCGTTTTGTGGGATTCCCGTGGTAAGGATAATTGCCGCACATACTGTACTCATGGGTTACAGGAAAGTCGGGATGTACCAGCGTTGTTGGATGCCGTAACGAAGCGTTCCGGTATGGCTCATCCCGTATTTGCTGCGGTGGGGCAGGGGTATGGGGCTTCTTTATTGTTGCAGGCCGCGGCTATGGAACCGAGGATTCGCGGCCTTGTAGCAATAGATGCGTATGCTTCTTTGCGGCAATCTGTGGTGCGCACTATTCCGGAGACTATGTGGCGCCCCATTGTGATGGGCCTCATGGATATGCGTATTCGCAGCATTGCGGGGATGGAGAGCTTCGAGGTGGCTCCCGGGGACCGCGCTTCCGATATTAAGCTGGATGTGCCGGTTTTGGTGGTAAATCTTTTGCAGGATAATCCTGTGAGTACGTTGGAGGATGCGTTGATGATTTATCGTAGACTCCGCAGTGAACGCCGGGAGGTGTGGACGCTTCGTTCAGCGGAAGATTCTCCGGAATCGACTTCTCGCGATATATTTTATGGTAATGCCCGGCGCAAGCAGACGCCTCTTTCGGTACGTTTGGTACAGGATGCGGATAGTGCATTGCCTTCTATTATTCATTGGATGAACGAGCATGTGGTGGATGCTGTGGAAGCTCCGCGTGTGGTTGCTCCCTCTCGCCCGGTTCCTACGTCTGAGTCTCATCTGTAAGTTAATTCATGTCTCTTTTACCGGAATCAGATTTTGAAAAAAACACACCCGTACGCGTGGAGAATCGCCGCCGTAATGGGTATGAGTTGGCACATGCTCACGATTTGTACCCCGTGGTGCTGGGCGCAGGCTGCGCTGCCATTCTCGTGCATGCCATGCTACTGTTT
>CAYSYD010000095.1:0-8374 GCA_964435145.1 uncultured Akkermansia sp. | reverse complement strand
GTTACCATTTGGACCACTTCCGCAGTTATACGGCGCTGCAATATGAGGTGGGGCATCGGGATGCTTCCCTGCTGCGGACGCGCTATGTGGATTTGCAGGGGGTGCGGGATGTCGAGATGTTTTGGCGCTGAGAGTGCTGGGGGGCGCTTAGGCGTTTTCGAGCCGGAGGAGGAGTTCTGCGCGGCCGGAGGGGAGGTGCTGGAAGTGGCGGAGGAGGCAGTGGTAGGGGGTGCCGGCTTCCGGGTGGTAGAGGCCGTGAAGCTGGGCAAGGCGTTTTTCGAAGTGGAGGAGGATGGCCGGGCGCAGGGGGGCGGTGCAGGTGTAATCCAGCGCTTGGGTGATGAGGCGGTGCCACTCGGGGCTTTCGTTGCTGTTTTCCTGTTCCGTGGTGGCGAGGAGGAGGCGGGCCATATAGGCGGCAAGGTGCAGGCGGCTGAGTTGGCTGCGGAGGGGGAGGCGCGGGTTCAGGATGGAGGCGGAGCTGAGGGTGTGCAGGTCCCCGGTGCCGGGGCGGGCTTTTTTATAGACGAGTTCGCATTCGTGGAAGAGGTCTACGATGCCGCATAGCTCGCTGCCGGCTTTGCGGGCTTGCCGGGCGGCGGTGCGGATGATGCCGTGCTGCTCTGTACTCCATGTGATGATGCTGCCATGCTCTCCGAGGGGGTGGAGGCGCAGGATGGTGCCTTTGTCCTTGAGCATGCCGGGAGGGTGGGGAGCTTAGGGCTGCGGTTCGGACAGGTGTTTGGCGATGAGACCGGAGGCGGCAAGGGCTCTGCGGTAGGGCAGGGTGGCGTTTCCTTTGGCAAAGATGTTATCCGCGGCTTGGATGTCCTGCATGGCTTGGCTGCGGCGGCCGTGGAAGATGTGGAAGGCGGCTTCGCCGTAGTAGTACAAGGGGGTATCGGAGAGGAGGGGGGAGAGGTCTTTGGTGATTTCCCGCGCGGTGCTTTCGTTACCCAGCATGAGGTGGCTGAGCAGGATGCGGTATTGCAGGATGTGGCGCAGGGGTTCTGTGCCGTATGCCGGGATGCGGGTGAGGAGTTCGTTGATTTCGTCGATGCATTCCTGATAGTGACCTCTGGCCAGATGCAGGTTGGCAATGTTGACGAGGGTGACGGGGTCCTCCGGGAGGGCTTGGCGCACTTTCTGGAGTTCCTGCTCGGCTTCGTCGTAGTATTGCTGTTCGGTAAGGCAGCTTACGCGCAGGTTCCAGACGTTGGGGTTGCCGGGGAGGAGCATGTCGCAATCGTTCAGCAGGCGGATGCAGGTGACCCATTCTTCTGCCAGAAAGGCCTGTTTGGCAAGGGTGAAGGTGCGCACATATGCCTGTTTTTGCTCTGCTTTCATGTTGGAGAGGCGGATGAGCCATTCCGGCAGGTTTTGCCGGGTTTCTTCCTCTTCTTCCGGAAATTGCTGGGCGGAGAGCGGCATGGCGGCTACGGCAAGCAGCAGCCATATGGCAAGGTGGTGCAGGTGAATCATGAGAGGGTGTGTAGGATGGTGGCCGATATGGCTTGCGGGGTGAGGTGGTGTTTGGCCCGAAGGTGCTGCTCCGTGCCGTGTTCGATGAATTCCGCAGGCCAGCCGATGCGGAGTACCCGGATGCCGCAGCCGGCACTTTGCAGGGCTTCCAGCACGCAGGAGCCGAAGCCGCCGGTGATGACGTGGTCCTCCAGTGTGACGATGAGTTTGGCTTGTGCGCTTTCGCGCAGGAGGGTTTCCGTATCCAGCGGGACGATGAAGCGGGCGTTGATGTGGCCGCAGGAGATGCCTTGCGCGGCGAGGATTTCGCGCACGCGGGCGGCGGTGGCATTCATGTTTCCCAAGGCGACGAGGAGGACCTCCCCGCCGGGGTGCAGTACTTCCGCTTTGCCCAAGGGCAGGGGGGCGGTTTCCGTGGGCAGGGGCAGGCCTTCCCCGGCTCCGCGCGGATAGCGGATGGCGCTGGGGCAGTGGTTGATGCCGTTCATGGTGGCAAGCATGTGTGCCAGTTCGGCTTCGTCCTTGGGTTGCATCAGGATGAGGTTCGGGATGCAGCGCAGCATGGCGATATCGTATAGGCCATGGTGGGTGGGTCCATCGTCCGGGGAGAGCCCGGCGCGGTCCATGCAGAAGCGCACGGGAAGGTTTTGCAGGGCGGCATCGTGCTGTATCATATCCACGCAGCGCTGCATGAAGGTGGAGTATACGGCCAGATAGGGCTTGAGCCCCTGCGTGGCCAGCCCGCAGGCAAAGAGGGCGGCATGCTCCTCCGCGATGCCTACATCGAAATACCGGCGGGGGAAACGCTCGCGGAAGATATCCAGCCGCGTGCCGGTGGGCATGGCGGCGGTGATGGCCACGATGTCCGGGTCGTCCGCAGCAAGCCGGCTCAGGCTGCGCCCAAAGGCTTCGGAATAGGTGAGGGCTTTGCCCGCAGGGGTGCTGCCGTCCTCCACCCGGTACTGGCCGATGCCGTGGAACTTGGTGGGGTTTTCCGCCGCAGGGGCATAGCCGCGTCCTTTCTCGGTGATGACGTGGACGACGGCGGGGCCTTCCGCGCGGGCGACGATGCGGAGGAGTTTTTCCAGCCGCAGGGTATCGTGCCCATCCACGGGGCCGTAGTAGCTAAGGCCGAGTTCCTGGAAGAAGCTCAGCGGGGTGATGAGGGTGTGCGCTGCATGCACGAGTTTGGATACTTGCTGGCGTGCTTTGGTGCCGGCGAGTTTCTCGATGATGTTTTTGGTGCGGCGGCGGAGCCATTCGTAGGTGTCCGTTTCCTGCAGGGTGCTGAAGTAGTGGGAAAGGGCGCCGACGTTGCGGTCGATGCTCATCTCATTATCATTGAGGATGAGGATGAATTTGCGGGTGGTGGTGGCGATGTTGTTGAGGCCTTCCAATGTGGTGCCGCAGGTGAAGGCGCCATCCCCCACAACGGAGATAACGTGGTAGTTATCCCCGGCTAAATCCCGCGCGGCGGCCATGCCCAAGCCTGCGGAGAGTGCTGTGCCGGCATGCCCGGCACCGTAAGCATCGTGCGGGGATTCGGAGCGCTTGCAGAACCCGCTGAGGCCTTGGTACTGCCGTATGGTGTGGAATTGAGATGCCCTCCCGGTAAGCAGTTTGTGGATGTAGCACTGGTGGGAGACATCGAAGAGTATTTTATCCTGCGGGGTGCGGAAGACGCGGTGCAGGGCGATGCTTAGCTCCACCAAGCCCAGATTCGGTGCAAGGTGGCCGCCCGTTTCCGCCAGAGTGCGGATGAGAGTTTCCCGAATTTCCTGTGCCAGCTCCGGCAGTTTTTCAGCGGGCATGGCCTTGAGGTCGTCCGCTGTGTGAATGCCGGCTAGCAGGGGAGGCAGGGGCTTAGATGAGGGAGAATCCGCCATGGTCATCATCATCATCGGCCTCCGGGGTTTGGGGGGCGGGGTGTTCCAGTTGTTGGATTTTCAGCTCCGCTTCCTCTAGGATTTTGCGGCTGCTGCGGATGAGCCGCATGCCTTCCTCCGCCAGTGTAATCATTTCTTCCAGCTCCGTATCGGGGGAATCCAGCCGCGCCACAATCTCCTCCAAGCGGGTGGTGGCTTGGCGGAAGCTGGGCGCAGCGGTTTTTTTGGAAGAACGTGCGGGCATGGTCGGGACCGGGGTTACTTGGCTTGCTCTTCTACGTTGTCGCGGCTGTAATAGATGATTTCGCCGCCCAGCAGGAAGTTGCGGTTCGGGAATTGGCCTTGGCTGGAAACGATGTTGCCCAGCGCACGGGCGCTCTCATTCCCCATGGCTTGCGTGGTGAAGAGTTCCGCAAAGGCCATGTTGTGCTTCGGCGCCAGAATGAGTAGCTTGCCTTCCAGTGCCAACGGGGTGAAGTCCCCCATCTGGCGGATGATGCCGGTGATGCCGCTCTTCGGCATGGTGTGGGAGGTGGGGGTAATCAGGAATCCTTGCACCCCTTGGCGCCCCAGCTTGAAGGCATTCTCCAGGTCCTTCACATAGTCGTTAATGCTCAGCGGTATCCACAGGGCCTTGCGGTCGGCATACCAAGCTACGGCCCAAGGCTGGTCCGTGACGATGAGGTCGTTCGGGTTCGTAATGTCGTGCAGCTTGCCGTTGAGAACGGGGGGATAGTAGGGCGGGAAGTTCGGGATGCCCTTGGCGCTGGACCATACACCCGTGTACAGCTCGCGCGGAAGCTGGAAGAGGAACATGCCGGCGGAAACAAAGACGATGACGGCAATGGCGAGGTTGCGTACGCTTTCGTATGCGGTGCCCAGCTGCATGCGGCTCAGGTAGTTGAATACCTGGGTGAGACCATAGGCCGCAAAGAAGGGCGTGAATAGGGTGGAAATTTGCGAGACACTGACGACTTTATCTTCGCCAAAGAGAGCCATGGCTGCGCAGGAACCCACCCACATGGAGAATACGGCCCATTTGATGCCTTCCACCTCGCGGCGGCGGAAGCGGGTAAAGAGGCTCAGCAGGAAGAAGGGTACGGTGACGATGCCGCCCATGTTCTCGTACATACTGTTCACCTGAGAGAAGGTGTACCCCAGCAGGCGCAGGAAGAAGTTACCCGTGTTGAATACAAGGGCGGATTCGGAGGTGGTGCGCAGCAGGGTGTTTGCCTCGCTTGCGCCGAAGCCGCCGAAGACGCCGTAGGTGAGGTGCCGGAGAACACCGCCGTAATCCGCCATGGAGATGATGCCCGGAATCAGCACAAGGAAAATCATGAAGGCGGCACCCATGGCGGCATGCAGACCGCGCGGCTGGAAGAAGATGGCGGCAAAGACGATGAAGCCGATGGTGGTGCTGATGCACATGGCATTCGTGAGGCACAATATCACCAGCAACAGGTAGACCACGCAACTGAGGATGATGCTGCGCTTGCGCTGCTCTTGGTCGTCCGCCCGGATGAGGGAAACGAGTATGTGCCCAATCGCCAGCACGATGCAGGTGAGGAACGGCTGCGGCAAGCCACTCGTGGCATAGGCCAGCAGCGGGCTGCTCACGCCCATGAGCAATACCGTGGAACCCGCCACCACATCATCAAACAGCCGCCGAATGAGGGTATACGTCAGCACGAGCGAGATGAGGTAGAAAATCATACTCACGCCGGAAACCACGCGGTCGCCGCCGTAAATATTGCTCAAGCCCGTATCCATGCGCTTCTCGTTAAATTTGTCGTAGCCTGTTACCTTCAGTGCCGTAGCCAGTACATAAGGGTATACCATGGATTGGTTGGTATCCCGGAAATGGTCAAAATCAACGCTGATTTCCTCGTAGGGCGCTTTTTCCCGGAGGGCTTTGACATGGTCCGAGATGTTTCTGGGACGCAGGAATTTTGTGGTGAAACCCTCGCCCCGGGCAATTTGGCGGGCGATTTGCGCTTGGTCCATGGCGACATCGTTGGAGAGGCCTTTGTACACAATGAAAAGCTGGGAAATGGCAATGACGCCGATAAAGATGGCAAGAAGAATGCGCATCAGCGGCAGTATGCCACGCTTGTTTTGGCTGGTGGTGGGGTCGAATTCGCTCATGGGGTGGGGTGGAAAGTAGGTTTGGTATGGGAAGGTTCTTAGGTGCCGGCGGATTCATCTGCCGGCTCTGCCAGCTTGCGCTGTAGCGTGCGGCGGTTAATGCCCAGCAGTGCCGCGGCGATGGTGCGGTTGCCTTTTGCACGTTGCAAGGCCAGTCGGATGACGTGTTGCTCGACCCATTTTAGATTAAGAGAGGGTAGCTTAGCAAGCTCAAAATCTGGCAGGGGGGGGATATTTTCCGGGGAGGGGGAGGGCGGTGCCGGGGCAAGAAGGTAATCCGGCAAATCCTCCGGCCGGATGGTTTGGCTGCGGCTCATCACCACGCCATGCTCCACGGCTGTGCGCAGCTGGCGCACATTACCCGGCCAGGAATAGGCACGCAAAGCATCCAGAGCCTCGCGGCTAAAGCTCTTCTCCTCCTTGTGATTCTCCCGGCACAAATCACGCAAAAAGGCCTGCGCCATCAGCACAAGATCCTCCCCGCGCTCTCGCAGAGGAGGCAGGTGGATGGAAATAACATTGAGCCGCTGGTATAAATCCTGCCGGAAGGTGCCTTCCTGCACCATCTCCGCCAAGTTTCGATTCGTGGCTGCCAGAATCCGCACATCCACCGGGATGGGCGTGTTGCTCCCCACGCGCTCAATGGTACGCTCCGCCAGCACCCGCAGCAGTTTAACCTGCGTGGGCATATCAATCTCCCCAATCTCATCCAGAAAGATAGTGCCCCCCGCGGCCTCCTCGAAACGGCCGATGCGCCGCTGCACCGCACCGGTAAAGGAACCCTTCTCGTGGCCGAAAAGCTCACTCTCCATTAACTGCGGAGAAAGAGCCGCACAGTTCACCGCCACAAAATGCTTCTCCCGGCGGGAAGAAAGATTGTGCAGCGCGCGCGCCACCAGCTCCTTACCCGTGCCGGTCTCCCCACTAATGAGAACGGATGCCGTGCTGGGAGCCACCTGACTGATGCGGTTAAAAATACCCTGCATCTGCATGCTGTGCCCCAGCATGCGGTCCAGCCCGGGAGCCGCCTGCAAGCGCGTGCTGAGCTGCGCGTTCTCCTGCTCCAAACGGCGTGCCTGTGCCGCTCGGCGCAGCAGCAGCTCCACCTCGTCCAAATCCAACGGCTTTGTGAGGAAATAGTACGCACCGTGCTTGCGCGCCTCCGCCGCTGTGCCCGCACTGCCATAAGCCGTCATCATGATGCACTGCGGCGGGTTGGGCTGCTTGCGCGCGTAGTCGATGACATCCATGCCGCTCTCCCCACCCAGACGCAAATCCGTAAGCAGCAAATCCACGGATTCGCTCTCCAGAATAGCCCTTGCCGCCTGTGCATGCGCCGCCGTATACACATCGTAACTATCCTCCAGCGCAGCGCTCAGCGCCATGCGGGTGGATTTTTCATCGTCGACGATGAGTAACAGCGGCTTCATGGAATACAAACATTAAATAATCCAGAGCCCGGCAGACTCCTCGAAGCCGAACATGATGTTGAACGCATGCACCCCTTGGCCGCCTGCGCCCTTAATCACGTTATCCTCCGTACTCATCAGCACCACACGCCCCGTGCGGGCATCCACCGCCCAGCCGATATCCACAAAATTCGTACGCGTCACATTCTTTGTATCCGCCGGCTTGTTCGGCCCCATCAGGCGCACAAAAGGCGCCTGCGCATAAGCCGCCTCCAAACACGCACCAATGGCCTCTAACGTGGTGCCCGGGCGGAGTTTCGCCACCGTAGTGGTAATAATCCCTGTGTTGACAGGCATGAGATGCGGCGTGAACGTAATCGTCACCTTCGTACCGGCGGCGGCAGAAAGCTCCTGCTCAATCTCGGACAGGTGGCGGTGCCTCGGCACACCATAGGCACGCATACTCTCATTACACTCGCAGAAAAGCAAACTCACATCCGCCTTGCGCCCGGCCCCGGAAACACCGCTGCCACTGTTCACCACAATATCCTCCGGCTGCACCAGCCCCGCACGCAGCAAAGGAACCAGCGGCAGGATAATGCTCGTGGGATAACACCCCGGAGACCCCACAATGCGTGCCTTGGCAATCTCCTCCCGGTGCCATTCCGGCATGCCATACACTGCCTCCTGCATCAACGGTACATCCGCATGCGGCTTGCCGTAAAACTCTTCGTACACCGCCGGATCATTCAGCCGGAAATCCGCAGAAAGATCTATCACGCGCACTCCGGCGTCCACTAGCCCGCGCCCGTAATGAACCGAAACCCCGTGCGGCAAAGCCAGAAAAGCAGCTTCCGCCCCGGTCGCCACAATAGCCTCCACATCCGAATCCGTAAAACGTAAATCCGCACCGGGCACATTCCGAAAACGCGGGAAAAGCTCGCAAAGCTGCTGCCCCGCATACTGGCGGGAAGTGGCACACACCAGCTCCACACCGGGGTGGCGCAGCAGTATGCGAAGCAACTCCTGACCAGTGTAACCACTGGCTCCAACAACAGCCGTTTTTACCTTCTTCATGGCAAAAAAAATAATATCATGAAAAAAATCTATTGACAATAGCAAAAATTGCCGCTATACTTTCCCCGCTGACGCCCCACAGGGCTGAGGCACCTAAAACAATCCGGGCAGTAGCGCAGTCTGGTAGCGCACTTGCATGGGGTGCAAGGGGTCGTGGGTTCGAATCCCGCTTGCCCGATTGAGATAAAAAGCTCAGCAATGGTAACAGCCGTTGCTGGGCTTTTTGCTTATGCCTCCAAAGCGGGGTTCGAACACGCGACCCCGTAGGGGGAGTGGGCGGCGAATGCCGGTGGCATGAGCCGACCCTGCGCCGCCGGGACACCTCCCGGCGGGAAGCCCGTAGGGCCGCAGGGGGCGGGTAGAATCCCGCTTGCC